>JACCYX010000123.1 GCA_013696265.1 Chloroflexia bacterium | reverse complement strand
AGGGCCGTAATCAGTATCTTGGGAAGCAGGCCGTAGCCGAACCAGATCAGCATCAATGGCGCGAGGGCGACCATCGGGATGGTTTGGCTGGCGATGATCAGCGGGTAGATCGCCCGGCGCAGGATGGACGAACTGTCGATCGCGATGCCGCAGGCGATCCCGGCGACGAGGGCGAGTCCGAAGCCGAGGGCCACCTCGACCAGCGTGACCCGGGTGTGGTCGAGCAGCATTCGCCAATCAGTGCGGAACGACCTGGCGATTGCGGAGGGAGGAGGCAGCATCCAGGCGGGCGTGTCGTTGAGGCGAACGGCGGCTTCCCAAGTGACGAGGAGAGCTGCGAGCAGCAAGGAAGGCCAGAGCCAGTGCAGGAACGGCGCGTCGCGGTTCATCGGACCCCTCCGGCGATCGCCATCGAGTCGTCGAGAATCCCCAGGGCGTCGGCGAGCCGGGAGCGGTGCCTGAAGAAGGCATCGCTGGCAAGGACGGATCGGCGCCGGGGCCGGTCGAGGGCGACCGTTTCGACGTGGACGATGGCGCCGGGGCGGCTTGAGAGCACGATGACCCGGTCGGCGAGGAAGATCGCCTCGTCGATGTCGTGGGTGACGAGGAGCACCGAATGACGTTCGGCTTCCCAGAGTTCAAGCAACCATGCCTGCATCGCGACCCGGTTCAGGGCGTCGAGCGCGCCGAACGGCTCGTCGAGCAGGAGCAGCGGCCGGTCGGCAAGCATTGTCCGCAGGAAGGCCACGCGCTGGCGCATCCCGCCGGAGAGCTGGCCGGGCCAGGCGTTCTCGAAGCCGGCAAGGCCGAAAGCCGGGAACCGTTCGGCGGCCCGGATCATGGCCTCCCGCTTCGGGACGCCGTGGACTTCGAGCGCTAGGGCGGCGTTGCCGAGGGCGGTGCGCCACGGCAGCAGCAGGTCGCGTTGCCGCATATAGGCCGATCGGCCCAGGCGATCTTCAACGGGTTGGGGCGTGCCGCCGATCCGCACCGTGCCCCCGGTTTCGGGGAAGAGGCCGGATACGATGTCGAGCAGGGTGCTCTTGCCGGACCCCGACGGTCCGATCAGGGCGACGAACTCGCCGCCGGCGATCTCGAACGAGATGCCGGTCAGCGCCAGGAGGGTTTCGCCGCCTTCGACGTAGCTGGCCGAAACGTTGTCGAGCGCGAGTTGCGGGGGGGCGGAGTGGGGGTTGGATGGCATGCGGTCGAACTTCCTACGCCGGCATTACCCGGATCAGGTTCAACGGTTCGCGGCGGAATAGAGCCGCAATCTCAGCCCAGTTCTCCCGAGCACCCGGATCATTGGATGTGTGACGCGGAACTCGACGGTGGCTGGACGAGCGCATCGGCGACAACGTGTCGCAAGGGATGGTACCACCACGGTATGGCGAACACGGTTATCTGTCATTTCGAGCGTGCGAGAAATCTTCGCCGCCGCCAACACGCCGCCCGCCCGCTCGCCGATACCCTACCTGATGGACCGAAGTCCGGGTGGTTACTCGCTCGAGCCGTCGACGGCGCTGGGTTCGAGCGACCGCAGCACGGCCTCGCCGAGGGCGACAGGGTCGAGGTTGCTCAACGGAACCGCGCGCGTGAAGAGGCGGAACCAGAACGGCGCGTACATCAGATCGATCGCCAGGTCGATGTCGATGTCGTTGCGCACCGTGCCGGCGGCCTGGACGCGGGCCATCCTTTCCCGGTGCGCGGCGCGCGACGGTCCCGTAACGCGCTGCTGGAGAACCTCGGCGACGGCGGGGTCGTGCAGCGCTTCGCAGGTCAACGCCGCGATGTGCGGGCCAAACGCTGGATCGGCGAGGAGCGTGGCGAACCGGCGGAGGTGGTCCAGATAATCGGCGCGGAAGTCGCCAGTATCCGTCCAGGTCGCGTGGAGCGTAAGTTCGGCGACGAAGGCATCGACGGCGACCGCGCCCTTGGAGGGCCACCATCGATAGATCGTCTGCTTGCCGACCCCGGCCCGGGCGGCGATGGCCTCGATGCTGAGGTTGCTGTAGCCATCCTCGCGGATCAGGTCGCTCGTGGCGCGCAGGATCGCCTGGTGCGAATGGGCGCTGCGGCGGCGGCCACGAGGGGCCGGGGAGGTTTCTGTCATGGCCCAAGTATATCACAATACGAACCGTTTCGTATTGACAACTCCGAAATCAGGAATACACTTTAGGAGACGGTGCGGTTCGTATTGTTAGGGTGAGGCGACCAGGGAGACGCTGACAGCCCGGCGGCATCTACGAGGACTCGAATCCCTTTCGAACAGGGTTCACACGCCGTTATCGCATTCGACACAGGATTGTGACGATTGCCCGGTAGAATCGCCGTCGGCCTCTGCTGAGGATACGGAGGAGTCTCGAAAATGAGGACATGAAACGACCGTATTTGAGGATACGATAGGAAGAGGTCGAGACACCGACGAGGATCGACCGATTGGGAACGAGACCGGTGGCAACGCGACCGGGAACACAGGAGAGGCAATGGCGACACTCATGCGGAAAGCGCCCAAAACCAGCGGCCAGGCGATCGTCGCCGAAGGGCTGAGGAAAACCTTCGGCAAGACGGAGGCGCTCGCTGGCGTCGATCTCACGGTCGCGGCGGGGTCGGTGCTGGGCCTGCTCGGTCCGAACGGCGCCGGCAAGACCACCGCCGTGCGGATCCTGACCACCCTGTTGCGGCCGGATAGCGGGTCGGCGACGGTCGCCGGCATCGATGTGCTCAAGGATCCTGAAGGCGTGCGGGCGGCGATCGGGTTGACCGGGCAATACGCGGCGGTCGACGAAATCCTGACCGGGCGCGAAAACCTGGTCATGTTCGGGCAGCTCTACCGGCTCAGCCTCAAATCGGCCAAGTCCCGCGCCGACGAACTGCTGGAGCGGTTCGATCTCGCCGATGCCGGAGACAGGACGCTCAAGACCTACTCCGGCGGCATGCGGCGCCGGCTCGATCTGGCGGCCAGCCTGATCGTGTCGCCGCCGGTGATCTTCCTCGACGAGCCGACAACCGGACTCGATCCCCGCAGCCGTAATGGCATGTGGGAAGTGATCCAGGACCTGGTCTACGACGGCACGACCGTGTTGCTGACGACCCAGTATCTCGAAGAGGCCGACCGGCTCGCCGACCAGATCGTCGTTGTCGATCACGGCAAGGTGATTGCCAAAGGCACCTCCAACGAGCTGAAATCGCAGCTCGGGGGCGAACGGTTGGAGATCAGCGTCCCGTCGGGCGCCGACCTGGCCCTGGCGGAACGCACCTTGCTCTCGATCGCGGGCACCGATGGCGATTCCGATGGCGGTGTGCGGATCGACGCGGACGCAAACCAGTTGACCGTGCCGTTCTCGCGGGGCGCGCGGGGATTGGCGGAAGCCGTGCGACGGTTCGACGCCGCCGGACTCGAAGTCACCGATCTCAGCCTTCGCCGGCCAACCCTTGATGAGGTCTTCCTGACCCTGACCGGGCATTCCGCCGAAGACGAGACAGGCGCCGTCACGAAGGAGAAAGCCGCGTGAGCACCCAAACCATTTCCGCGCCGGCGGTTACCGTGCCAGAGCCGCGTGTCACCTCGTCCGACCTCGATTTCATCCGGCGCGGCAAGCCAGCCAGCGTCATCGTCGATTCGCTGGTGCTCGCCAAGCGTCACCTGATGCGGATTCCACGCCAACCGGACTGGCTGGTCGGCGTGACGGTCATGCCGGTGATGTTTCTCCTGCTCTTCCGCTACATCTTCGGCGATACCGTGCAGGCCACACTCCCGGCCGGTGTCGACGCGGTCAACTACCTGGTGGCCGGCATCATCGTCCAGGGGTTGGTTTTCGGCTCGATGAACACTGGCCTCGGTTTGGCGATGGACGCCAAGGAAGGCCTGATGGACCGTTTCGCCTCACTGCCGATGACGCGCTCGGCGGTGGTGCTAGGCAGGATCCTGGCTGACATGGCGATCGCGATCTTCACGACGGCGATCACTATCCTCTTCGGCTTGCTGGTCGGGTTCCGGCCCACGACGGACGTGGTCGATTGGCTCGCGGCGATCGGGTTGATGTTGCTGATGGCGTTCACCCTGGCCTGGCTCGGCGCGATCATCGGCCTCGCCCTGAAGACCGTGGAAGCGGTCAACTCGATCGGGTTCACGATTATTTTCCCATTCACCTTCCTCAGCAGCACGTTCATCAACCCGGATTACCTGCCCGGTTGGTTGCAGGGGTTCGCCAAGAACCAGCCGTTCACCCTGTTGCTCGATGCCACGCGGGGGCTGCTGACCGGATTCCCCGAAGTGGGGAACTCGGCCTGGATGGTCACCCTTTACCTCCTGCTCGCGCTCGTGGTGCTGGTGCCCGTGGCCTTGTGGATGTACGAGCGCCGGATCAAGGGATAGAGCACAAAGCTCTTGTCCACAATGAGACACACCACGGGGCGGGAGCAATCCCGCCCCGTGGTGTGTTCCGATGCTGGCACCAAGGATCGCTTAAACTGTTCCGAGCCAGTGGCGATGCGGTATTGAGGTTCCTCGAACACCAGGACCGGCTATCACTTCGCTGCGCCGGGGATGTCTCGCTGGCGCTCGACATGACAGCGCGGGAAAGTCTGGCGCGAACGTCAATCAGCCTCGGACGTAGTGCCGAGTAGTCTGTCCAACTCGATGTTGTCATTCCGAGCGTGCGAGGAATCTTGATTTTGCACTACCGGGAGCGACCAGATTCCTCGCACGCTCGGAATGACATTCTCTTTTGGAGGCTGGTGCAGGTATACCGGCCCTACGCAATGATGAACCACGGAGAGCACCGATCACCGATCCCCAGACCTCCACCACCACGAATATCGAACCACCGCCGGTGATTTCGCGGCTGGACGCCGATCAGCGGGCGGTGGTCGACACGCTGGCGGGTGCCTTTGCGGAGGCCGGTCACGAACTCTACCTGGTCGGCGGTGTGGTGCGCGATATCCTGCTGGAACGAAAGACTCTGGCCGATTTGGACCTGGCAACCTCGGCGACGCCGGAGCAGGTCAAGGCGATCGCCGCCCGGCTCGATCACCAGGGGCTGTACGACGTCGGCGAGCGGTTCGGCACGATCGGGATCGTCTTCGCCGGCGAAGGTGGTCCCCGGCCGGTCGAGATCACCACCTACCGCAGCGAACGTTACGTTCCCGGCAGCCGCCACCCGGATGTCGTCTACGGTGAGTCGATCAGCGACGACCTGGCGCGCCGGGACGTGACCATCAACGCGATCGCGGTCGATGTTCGGGATGGCGCGATCGTCGATCCCCACTACGGGCGGGCGGACCTCGCGATGGGCCTGCTCCGGGCGGTGGGCGATCCCGACGAGCGGTTCCGGGAAGACCCGTTGCGCCTGTTGCGGGTGGCCCGGTTCGTGTCGAGGCTCGGCTTCGCGGTCGAGGCCGAAACCCGGGCCGCGATGCGGCGGCAGGCGGACACGATCGAGACCGTGAGCGCCGAACGCATCCTGGCCGAGATCACCCGCTTGCTCTGTGGTGAGTATGCCGGTCACGGATTGGAAACGCTGCTCGAAACCGGGTTGCTGGTCCGGGCCATGCCCGAGTTGATGCCGCTGGAGGATTCGGTCTACGCCTACGCCGGAGCCCACCGGGAAAAGGATCTCTGGGAGCACACCAAACAGGTCGTCGTCCAGTCTCCGCCGCGATCGGTCGTGCGCTGGGCGGCGCTGCTGCACGATGCCGCCAAGCCGTTGACCCGGTCCGTCGATGCGCAGGGGGAAGTTCACTTCTTCGGTCACGAGCGGGTGGGGGCGGACCTGGCCCGGAGGCTGCTCGGCCGGCTCAAGGCGGACAAGGCGACGCGGATCGCGGTTACGAGATTGGTCGACATGCACCTGCGCTGCGCGTCGTACGATGTCGCCACCTGGACCGACAGCGCCGTCCGCCGCCTGGCGCTGGAGGCGGATGGTATCCTGCCGGACCTGCTCGACCTCGCCGCCGCCGACGTCACTTCCGCCAATGCCCGCAAGCAGAGGGAAGCGGCGAGTCGGGTGCAGGGCCTGCGGGACCACCTGGCGCGGCTGGAGGCGGAGGTGGCGCTGGCCCAGCTCCAGAGCCCGCTCGACGGCAACGACTTGATGCGGATGTTCGATCGCCGCCCCGACAAGTGGATCGCCGAGATCAAGGATCACCTGCGGGAACTCGTGATCGACGGCGAACTCGCGCCCGACGATCGCGAAACGGCGACGCGGATCGCCCGTGACCTCGTGGCCGCGATGGACGCGGTCCAGGAGACGAGTTGACGGGCACGTTTTCGTAGGGTTGCCGAGCTTGTCTCGGCCCGTCCCAAAGGAAGGCACGCCAATGACCACCAACTACCCATCGACAACCGCTGCCAAGGACCGGGTGCGGACACAGTACGGGTCGGTGGGTGACGCCTACGTCAAGAGCGTGGGACACGCGACCGGCTCCGACCTGCAACGCATGGTTGTGCTTGCCGGGCCAAAGCCGACCGATCGCCTGCTCGACATCGCGACCGGCGGCGGTCATGT
>JACCYX010000121.1 GCA_013696265.1 Chloroflexia bacterium | reverse complement strand
GCGAGACGGTCGCGTTCATCGTCGCCTTGCCGACGGCCGCGTTGCCGATCGCCGGCACCTGGGGATCGTCCGGGTTGGTGGCGCCGATGTCGAGATACGCCTCGGACGCCCAGCCGTCGGTGCCCTGATATCGAATCGGCCGGAATCCGTTCTGGGCGCCGCCCAGGAGGTCGACCTGGGAGCCGTTGGCGAGACCGCGAATGACCGGGAAGTTGGTGCCGGGTCCGCTGCGCATGTTGAGCGTACCCGTGACTGAGACGACCGCCGTGCCGCTCACGGCGCCGGGGGGAGTCGTCGGCGACGGGGTCGTTGTCGCGGGAGTAGCCGTCGGCGTAACCGGTGTCGCGGTTGTCGTTGGTGTCGGGGTCGGGGTCGGGTTGGTTGTGGAGCCGGCGTCGATGTATTCCTGGGCCACCCACCCGATCGTGCCCTGGGCCCGGATCGGGAGGAAGCCGTTCTGGGCGCCGCCCGTGATGTCGACCCGCGTGCCGTAGGTCAGCACACCGATGACCGGGGAAGAGGTGCCTGGTCCGTTTCGGAAGTTGAGCCGGCCGGCGGTGACCATCCCGCTGCCGGTGGCGTTGCCGTCCGGGGTCGCCGTGGCGGTCGGGGTCGGGTTCGCCGGCGTGGCCGTGGCGGTCGCGGTTGGAACCGGTGTACTGGCCGACCCGGTCCGCAGGAACTCGGCCGAGGCCCAGCCCGTGGTTCCCTGGTAACGCACGGGCCAGAACTCGTTCTGGGAGGCGCCCATAAGGTCGACCTGGGACCCGCTGGGGATGCTTCGGATCACCCCAAAGCTCGTGCCCGGACCACTCCGAATGTTCAAGGAGAGCCCAACCGTCGTGACGGTGGCCGAACCGGTGACGGTGTCGCCGATTGCGCCATCGCTGGATGGGCTGGTTGGCGGCGCGGTCGCCGTGGCGGTTGCGGTGGGAGTCGCCGTAGCGGTAGCCGTCGGCGTGACCGGGGTGCCGGTCGATCCGGTCCGCAGGTACTGACTGGATGCCCAGCCCGTGGTTCCCCCGTAACGGACCGGCAGGAAGCCATTCTGGGCACTGCCCATCACCTCGACCTGGGCGCCGTTGGGGATGCTCCGCACCACGCCGAAACTGGTGCCCGGCCCGCCGCGCATGTTGAGCGAGAGTCCGCCGGTGCTGACCGTTGCCGTGCCAACCGGCGTCTCGCCGATCGATGGCGATTCCGGCGCCGGGGACGTTGGAGTGCCGGTTGGTTCAACCGGAGCCGGCGTGGGTTCCGTCGGGCCACCCTCGGTGGTGAGGAACTGCGTCGACGCCCAGCCGTTGTTGCCGTTCCACGTCAACCGCGAGAACCCGTTCGAGGATTCGCCGGTGAGTTCGACCTGGGCGCCGTCGGGCATGATGGCGATCACGCCGAACGACGCGCCCGGACCGCTCCGCAGATTGAGGCGCGCCTCCGTGTACCGCGTGCCGGTCGGCCCGGTGTCGGTTCCACCTTCGTCACCGCCGCCTTCATCGCCGCCGCTGCCCGCGACTCGCAGGAAATCGGCCGAGGCGAACCCGTCGATGCCGTTGTAGGAAACCGGGTAGAAGTTGTTCTGGATTGCGCCCGTAACCTCGGCCGACCCGCCGCTGGGAATCCCGCCGACGACGGGAGCGGTGGCGTTCGGTTCGGAACGGATGTTGAGGTTGGCGGTCGCCTCGTACAAGGCCGCCTGGGCGCCAGCCGGGAGCGAGCCGAGCGTGCTGAACGCGATGGCGAGCACCATGCCCAGCAGCGCGACACGCTGCCAGCTACGGGCGATCGACGAGCGTGGGCCGCTGTTAACGTGTGGATTGAACAAGGCGAAAATCCCCTCCCCGAGGTGGAAGGCACGGCACGAAGGGCCATAGGCGCAACGCAATCGTGCTTTCTGGGTACAGCGTGAAGCGTCGCGCGACTCCGGTGTTTCAGCCAGGAACACCTTCGAGGAGCCAGCGCGGGATAGTCAGCGAGTCCAGCCAGAACCCTCTGAGTTTGCGGGCCAACCGTAGGCCGCTCCCCCGACCCGCCACATCCAGGCGGCGGCGCGGAGACGAACGTACACGGTTAGAGTACCTATATATGACACATCGCGGTTTTGGCTGTCAAATCCACGCACATTATGTGAATCGCATAATGTGCCCGGCCCGCCAGATGGATCTACCGCTCCGCGAGCGCCGCACCGGCCGCCATGCCGAATTGCTCGGCCAGCCGCAGCAGGGCGGGCGAGGCATCCCGGGGGTCGAGACGCACGTCCAGCAGGCAGAGATCCTCCGAGTCCGCCGCCTCGAGCAGCGCCGCGTCGAGTTCCTCCTCGGTGTCGATGACGAACGACCGACCGCCCCCGAACACGCCAGTCAACGCCGCGTAGTTCCACGGCAGCACGTCGTTGAAGGCGCCATCCATCATCAGCCGCTCGGTCAGGTAGCCGGCGTTGTTGAGCACCACCACCACCGGATTCAGTCCGTACCGCAGCGAAGTCGACAACTCCATCCCGGTCATCTGGAACGCACCGTCCCCGACCAGCACCAGCGGGCGCCGGGCTGGATCGGCCAATTGCGCGCCAATGCTCGCCGGCACCGCGAACCCCAGCGAGGCGTAGAACGCATTCGCCAGAAAGTCGTGGTCCTGCCGGACCGGCAGGTCGAGCGCCCCGAACATCGCATCCCCCGGGTCGGCGATCACCACCGTGTCGTCCGCGAGAAAGGCGCCGAGCCGTTCGAAGAGCCGCGCCACGGTCACCGCCGTCTTCGGCTCCGGGCGCCAGAGCGCGCCGGCATCCGGCGTGACGGGCGTCGAAACACCGCCGAAGCCGGGCAGGTCGGCCTCCGCCAGGGCGTGCACAAAATCTTCGAGCCGCACCCGGTCATACGTCCGGTACCCGATCCGCACCTGGTGCCGCGTGGCGTGGATGCAGCGCTCGGGCCGGATGTGGGCCGTGTTCCCGCCCAGGTTCACGTCGGTGAGGAGCGGCCCGAGGAGCAACAGGCAGTCGGCCGACTCGACGTACGCCTGGACATCGCGCCGCGACATCGCCCCCGCGTAGACGCCGATGAAGCACCGGTGCTGCTCGGAAATGGCCGATTTGTCGAGCGGGGTGACGGCGGTTGGGATCGACGACCGCTCGATCAGGCGCAGGGCAGTCGGCAACAGGCCGAAGCGAACCGTTTGCAGGCCGAGGAAGGCGACAGGACGCCGCGCCGCCCGCAGCAACGCCACGGCGTCGTCCACGGCGGCCGCCAGCGTCGGGCCGTCACTCCGCGGCGGCGCGGCCGGCTGCGCGACCGGCCGGCAGACCTCCATCAGGGTCATGTCCCGCGGGATTTCAATGTAGACCGGCCGCTTGTGCAGCATCGCGGCGTCGATCACGCGGTCGATCTCCCGGCACGCCTGGTCGGGATCGTCGAGCACGGCCGTGGCCACGGTCAGGTGCTCGAAGATGCGGCGCTGGTTGTCGTAGCCCTTAATCACGTGGTGCAGGAGGGCACCGCTCCGCTGCTCCTCCAGTCCCGGCGCGCCACTGATAACCACCACCGGCGATTCTTCGGCGTACGCCTGGGCCGTGGTGTTGGCGATCTTCAAACCGCCCACCCCATAGGTCACGCACACCACGCCCAGCCCACGCAACCGGGCGTAGGCATCGGCCGCGAAACCGGCTCCCTGCTCGTCGCAGGTGTTGACCACCTGGAGGTCGGACCCTGCCAGGTGCTCGAAGAACTTGAGGACGAAATCGCCAGGAACACCGAAGACGTGGTCGACCCCACGCAACTGAAGCCGCTCGACGATGTAGTCGGCGATGCGGACGGTGCCGATGGGGGAGGAAGCGGGTTCGTGCATCGTCGCACACTCCTCGGCCACGCGGCTCCATCGCCGCGGTGGCGGATAATCCCGAATACGGGCGATTCAGGGCCGCCGCCTGGAGGATTCCGGCGGCGGGGGAATTGGATTGTTGGCCCGATCGTAGCACGCGACGGGAATTGGGGCTGGCTGGCGGTCAATAGGTACCGTCGTCGTCCTCGTCATCCTCCAGGGACTCTTCGCGAGCGACGATGTGTTCCGCCCGCCGCTCGGCCGTCGCATGCCCGGCCAGCAGGTAGACGCCGGCGACCGCCAGCGTCGTCGTCACGGCGACGATGGCGCCCAGGAGCCAATCGCCGAGCGCGAAGACCAGCGCGCCGCCGATTCCAAACCCAAGGAAGGCGCCGGCCCCCCAGCCGATCGCCCGCCGCTGGACCTGTCGCGTCGCCGGCGTCGTGTGTTCGCCGCTCATCGTGATTGCTCCGGTCTAGCGGCGCGTCGTGCGGGAGGGCAACAAGAACCAGGCCACGACCAGCACGACCGCGATCAGGAGACCGGCCAGCAAGGCGAAGTCGAACCCCAGATCGGTCATGAACACGACCGTGCTGGCGCTGCCCAGGATCAGCCCGACCACGAGGATGACCGAAACCGCCGTCATCAGTGACTGGGGAATAGCCGAGGGAATCTCGTCGCGATCGTCTTGCGGGGCTGGGCGGGGCTGCTCTTCGGGAAGGGATGGGATGGTCATGTATGCGCTTTCTGGACTCGCCGGCTCCATCGTCTGTTCCATAGACCCTACCACGGGCGGACCGGCGCCGCGGGGGATCAGCGGCGGCTCAGGCGCTGGCGGCGGCGATCATCCGCTCGCCGATCGTGCGCATCGCGGTCTTCAACGCCTCCAGCCGCACCACCGTGACGTCGAACGGCAAGCCGCCGATCCGGGAGGCGAGCCAGGCGGGATTGTCGGTGGTGCCATAGGCCCGCGTCCTCTGCTCGTCAACTGCTTCCAGGATCGCGATCGGCGGCGGCAGGTAGGCGCGAACCCGGTCGAGCGGCGCGTCGATCAGCAACTCGAACTCCCCGCCGGTGCGCGTCATCGCGATCGAGCGCAACACGGCGTCTTCGATGTCGATGTCCGGCGGTGGGTCGAACACCTGCGGCATGATGTCCATCCGGCGCACCCGGTCGATCCGGAAGGTGCGCGCATCCTGGCGGAGGTGACACCAGCCATGCACGTACCAGCGGCCATCGAGAAAGAGCACGCCGTAGGGATCGATGTCGCGGGAAGTCTGGTTTCCCTCCCAACTGCCGTAGCGGATCCAGCACCGCTGGTGGGCAAGCGAGGCCTGGATGAGCTGGGCGAGCACTTCCGGCTGGGGAAAGCTGCTGGTTTCCGGCCACGGGTTCCGCGCCATCTGGAAACCGTCACGAATGGTTTCGACGCGCTGGGAAAGCTCCAGCGGCATCGACCGGACGATCTTCTTGATCGCACTGGCGACCGGCGCCGGCAATTCGTGCGCGTTCGAGACGCGGGTGGTGAGCAACGCCAGGGCCAGCCCGATCGCCTCCTCGGCGCTGAACATCAGCGGCGGCATCCGGTAGCCGGGCCGCAGCCAGTAGCCGCCAATCCGGCCGGCGTTGGGCTCGACCGGGATTCCCATATCCTGCAACGTCGCGACGTAGCGGCGGATCGTCCGCGTCGTCACCCCGAGCGCGCTGGCCAAGTCGGGACCGCTCATGCCGGGCCGGTCCTGGAGCAGTTCCAGCATCGCCAGGATCCGACTGGCCGGCTTCGTCGCTTCCATCACCATGTTCAACACGCCTCCAACTCGTCTGTCGTGGTGAACCGCACTACGGGCTCATTGTCTCAAAGCACGTCCTCAAGGGATTGTCATTCCGACGCAGGCGGAATCCCCCGCGCAGCGGTATCCATCTCAAGCCGTCATGTCGAGCGCCAGCGAGACATCCCTCCGCGAAGCGGATGCGCGTGAGCGCATGCCGGTATTTCCACAGCCAGGAGTCGGCCTTCGGCCGAAGCGGTATCGCTCCGCTGCGCGCAGGGATACCGCTCCGCTGCGCGTCGCTGCCTCGCAAGCTCGGAATGACGAGGTTGCAAAAGCGGACCGATTCTGTCCGCACTATCCGATATTCTAGCTTTATGGCCGGTCGAGTGGCGGCATTCAGCGGGAGAATCGAGGCAATGCAACAGCAACTTCAGGAACGCGGTGGGAAGACGGTCCTCCTGGTCATCGATGTCCAGAACGCGGTGGTCGAGGACGGCTTCGACAGCCTGGCGGTCGTCGAGCGGATCGGCAAGGTGGTCGACGCGGCGCGCGCGGCGGGAACGCCGGTCATCTACGTTCAGCATCAGGATGAGTGGATGACGCCGGGCACGGAAGGCTGGCACATCCGGCCTGAGGTGGCGCCCGTGGTCGGCGAGCCGATCGTCGCCAAGCGCTATCCCGACTCGTTCGTCGAAACCACCCTGGACGAGACGCTCTCGGCGCTCGGGGTGGGCCACCTGATCGTCGCCGGCGCCCAATCCGACGCCTGCATCCGGGCCACCAGCCACCGCGCGCTCTGCGAGGGCTACGACGTGACGCTGCTCAGTGACGCCCACACCACGTCGGAGCGCGAATTCAATGGGGTCACGATCACGGCGGAACAGAACGTAGCCCAAGTCAATGCCGCGGCGCCCTGGATTCTCTACCCCAACACCACGTCGTCGCTGGCGACCAGCGACGAGGTCATTGCCACGTTCAACCACGCCGAGGCCGCGTTACAACTCTCGTAGGGTCGCCCAATCGTCTTTCCGGCCGAAGGCACGCGGCGAACCCGGACTGATGGAAATGACCGAGTGCGATTCGTACGAGATTGAACGCCAAAACATGGGGAGATCACGATGCAGAACCTCGACGAGCTGGATCGGGCAATCCGCGACCGGCAGGTGCGCTACCGGCACGAAGCGTATCGCGGCCGGTCCAGGTCGCACCCGGCCCGCGAGTGGCTGGGCGATCGCTTGGTCACCCTGGGCGAAGCGATGCGTGGCCAGCCGCGCGACTCATCCGTCACGCCGGCGGAACGGCTGCCGCACGGCCATCCGGCCTGACGGCACGGCCATGGCGATGGGGGGTTCGCGGAACCCGCGCCCGTCGCGTGGTACACTCTGGCCCGGAACGACGACGCGCCGTGCCTCTACCGTCGGCCGCGCGGTTGCCCGGCGCCATAGCCAAGCGGTAAGGCATGGGTCTGCAAAACCCTGATCGCCGGTTCGAATCCGGCTGGCGCCTCCCAATATATTGAGGATACAGATAGCGGCACCTCACAGGTGTCGTTTTTCGTTGCCGGCGCACCTCACGCGAGTGTCGCCTCGCGGCGGGAACCCGACGCGTTCAGGAAGCGTTCCCTTCTGCATGGATAACCGCCGCCATCGCACGAAGGGAACCGACTGTCGCATGAGCGCATCGCCACATCGCCTGCTCTTGGCCACCGTCGTGGCGATCGCCCTGCTCGCCGGCATCCTCGCCCCCGCGCTGGGCCAGCGGGGGCACAACCCGTTTGCCACGCCGCCCGCCCCGGCGTCCGGATCCTGGCAACTGCTCCTGACCGTGGGCCAGTGTGGAGAGCCAGCGGCCACGCCGGTCGCCTCCGGGGTTTCGCCTGGAGGTTGGTTCCGCCTTTTTCCGACGGAGAGTTGATTGGGCGAAGAACGACACCCTGCTCGTGCCGAACGCACCCGGCGAGCGGGCGATTGTGTTCACGTTGGACATCGCCCCTGAGCCGCCGGTACGTCCGCTCGACGTTGCGCGACCGGGTACCGTGGCCCCATGCTTGGGGTCCGTTGCGCACGCTCCCGCGTGGGGGAACGGAGGCCATTTGGCCAGGCGGCGTCTCAGCGCCGGTCATTCACGCGAAGGGTTTCACCATCGATATGCGATTCCCACTCAAGGTGTCAGCGGTGCTGGCGCTGCTGTTGCTGGCACTCTCCCTCCTCGGGGGACCCGGCGCCGGTGCCCAGGACGACATGACGGACGAGGTCCAGCCGGAAGACCTCGAAGGACTCCAGCACGCCGTGGTACGGGCGTATTCGCTCGACTACAGTGCCTTGTTCGCCGAGGCGACGCCGGGCGTCGAACCTGCCTTGCCAACGGGCGTCTACCTGCTCGGGGCAACGATCCTCGAATTCGAGAGCAGCGACAACGCCGA
>JACCYX010000088.1 GCA_013696265.1 Chloroflexia bacterium | reverse complement strand
GGGTGTCACCGAGTGCGCCGTCCGGTCCTTCCAATTCGAACAGGGTTTCGACACTGGCCACCTTCAGGCCGGCCGTCTCCCGGATCGCCTGGAGTTCGTTCTCGGCCAGCACGACGCTGCGGAGGTGGATCAGCCGGGCGTGCTCCGGCGATTCGACCAGCATGTTCCAGCGCGGCCCGATGAAGGCGTCGAGGGCGAAGACCTTGCGCTCGCGCAGTGAATCGATCGGGGGATTTGTGACCTGGGCGAACCGCTGCCGGAAGTAGGCCGTCAGCGGCCGGGTGACGTCGGAGAGCACGGCCAGCGGGGCGTCGTCGCCCATCGACCAGGTCGGTTCCTTTCGCTCGCCCGCCATCGGCGTGATGATCAGCCGGAGGTCCTCGGCCGTGTAGCCGAAGGCCCGCTGCCGGGCGACCACGCCGGGATCGGCCTTGGTCAGGGCGGCGCGGGTCTTGGCGTCGGCATCAACCGGCACCGGATTGGGCTCGTCCAGTTCCGGGGCAATTTCGAGCCTGACCCGGTTTTCGGCCAGCCACTCGTCGTACGGCGCGCGGGCGATGACTTCGCTCTTGATTTCGTCATTGCGGAGCACGATGCCGCGGGCGGTATCGACCAGCACCATCTGGCCCGGACCGAGCCGGCCCTTCTCGACGATCGTCGCCGGGTCGATCTGGACCGAACCCGCTTCCGACCCGGCCACGAACCAGCCATCGGCGGTAATCGCGTAGCGGACCGGGCGGAGGCCGTTGCGGTCGAGCGTGGCCCCGGCCACGACGCCGTCGCTGAAACCGAGCGCGGCCGGACCGTCCCACTGTTCCAGCAAACCGGCGTGGTAGTCGTAGAAGGCGCGCCGCTGCGGGTCCATGTCCGGAAGCTGTTCCCACGGTTCCGGCACGCACATCATCAGGGCGTGGGCGAACGAGCGGCCGCTGTGGCGGATCAACTCGATCGCGTTGTCGAGGCTCAGCGAATCGCTGCCGGACATCGAGACGACCGGTTCGAGTTCCCCGGACGGCGTGCCATCGGTCAGCGCGAGTTCGGGGGTGCGGGCCCGCATCCAGGAGCGATTGCCCTGAACCGTGTTGATTTCCCCATTGTGGGCGATCTGGCGGAACGGCTGGGCGAGGCCCCAGGTCGGGAAGGTGTTCGTGCTGTAGCGCTGGTGGAAGAGGGCGATCGCGCTGGTCACGGCCGGATTCTGGAGATCGACGAAGAAGGCGGCCAGGTCCTTGGGCAGGCAGAACCCCTTGTAGATGATGGTCCGCGCCGAACAGGAGGCGAGGAAGAGGTCGGCGTCGGTGAATCCAGCTGCCTGGGCGGCACGTTCGATGGCGCGGCGGGCGAGCATCAGCGACCGCTCGAACGTCTCGAGGTCGAGGTCAGCGGGACGCCGGATCAGTACCTGGGCGATTTCCGGGCGGGTTGCGAGGGCGGTCTCGCCCAGCACCTCCGGCTTCACCGGCACATCGCGCCAGGCGATGACGTCGAGCCCGCGACTGGCGAGGGTGGCGTCGATCAGGCTCCTGGCCACCTCCCGCTGGGCGGCGTCGCGCGGCAGGAAGACCATCGCCACCCCGTAGTCGCCGGCGGCAAGGTCCGGCTCACCCGCGGCGGCCAGATCGGGACCAAAGAGCCCGTGCGGGATCTGGATCAGCAACCCGGCGCCGTCGCCGGTCCGGGCATCGGCCCCGACGCCGCCGCGGTGGGTGAGGTTGACCAGCCCGGCCAGCGCCTTCTCGACGATCTCGCGCGAGGGGCGCCCCTTGATGTCCACCACCAGGCCGACCCCGCAGGAGTCGTGCTCGTAGGCAGGCGAGTAGAGGGGTGCTGTCTGGGCAAGCGTCTGGTTGCTGGCGAGGTTCTGGGTCATCGGCGTTCCTTTTGGTCGAAGGTGGGCGGCAATCGATGTCGATGGCCGCAGTCTGGCGGGCGTCCCGTAACCGGAGAAGATGTCGGGATTGCACTCAACGTATGGTTCAGGATTTCGTTGTGATCACTTGCACAAAGTTGGATGCCGGTCTGGATCGTCGGATGGCGCTCCGCAATCGATGCGTGAACGACTCATCGGGAACGAACAGGATCCACTTCATCGTGGGAAGTTCAATTCTATGGATTCGAGCGCGCAATCCACAGGTACAGAACGCCAAGAATCGGTCGGGCGATATTTGGACGTTGTGCCCAAACGCGAGACAACGATGCACAAGGAAGCCAGCCGTCGGAATGGCTGGAGTGACGGCACAAAACCCAGTCCGCCTTCCTGGTCGAAACCGATCGAGAGCGTGTTAACGGGTCGTTGATGGTTCAACCTGCACGAAAAGGAGCGGCGGCTCACCTGTTCGATGCAACGCATTCTGTCCAAAAGATTTGGATTCTTCGCACATATTGTTCACAATGTCACAAGCACGGGTGTGCGGAGCATGGCACTACAGGAGCGCATTCATGACCGGCTTCAACTACGACGCATTGCCAACCGTTCCGGAACCGGAAGCGATCGACGATGCGCTCGCCCGTATCACCGAGAACCAGGTAGTGCTGGTCGATCTCCAATTCAGCGACATCGCCGGCGGCATGAAGGCCCTGACGATTCCGCAGAACCTGGTGGACCGCACCTTCCGGCAGGGCTATCGCTTCGACGGGGCGGCGATGACCGGCGGCGTCCGCCAGGTCGAACTCGA
>JACCYX010000062.1 GCA_013696265.1 Chloroflexia bacterium | reverse complement strand
CATCCAGCACTTCCTGCATCTGGGCATCCGCGCCACCGCCGATGACCGGCGAGGCTTCAGGCGTGGCATCCTGAGCGACCGCGCGCAAGGTCGGGGCACCGACAGCCGCGGCGGCGAAACCACCGGCGACCTGGAGCGTCTGGCGACGGGAGAGGCCAAATCCCATGAGTTCTTGCGAGCCTTGGGATGTATGGTTAGACATAAAGTAATCCTCCTGTAGCGATTCGACGTGGGTGGCTGATTTCCAGACCCGGAAGTGGCAGTCCTTCACCGATGCGCTGGACTGCCACCTGTTCAGATTCGTCTTTCCGTTTACCCGAAGCTACTACTGGTTTTTGACCTTGTCGAAGGCGTCACCGGCCCGATCCTTGGTGTCGCCAACGCCCTTGTTTGCCTTGTCCTGGCCCTGGTCCCGCATGTCATCGCCTCGGGACTGGCCCTGATCTTTGGCCTTGTCCACTGAATCCTGAGCCTTGTCCTTGCCCTGGTCGAAAGCGTCTCCGGCCTTTTCCTTTAGCTTGTCCATGAGATATGGTCCTTTCAATGGAGATGGTGCCCAACACAGTCGGAGTAAAGATCACTGGCCCGGTGGACACGAAATCGAACCTGGCCCAAAGCTTACGGGAGCAGTCAGCCTGGCACCATCGGATGCCGCGCCTATGCACGGAGTGCATGCAGCCCCAAAAGGGTGTACGAATATCCATGTGGCGCACGGGAGTCTATGCGCCAGACGGACCCGAGATGATCTGGGAGAATGAACCATGAATGCAATTTTGCGGGGTGCCATCAGCGGTGTCTGCGCCACCGTCCCGATGACCGTGCCCATCATCACGGCGAGACGAATCGGCCTGATTGGCACCGCGCCCCCGGTCCAGATCAGCGCGAATATCGCGGCGCGCACGCCCCTGCTGCCCAAACGCCGGCACGAAGGTTTCCCCGCAACGTGGATCGCGGCGCATTTCGGCTACGGCGCCGCCTGCGGCACGGTCTACGCCCTCGTCACCCCGGCCCTACCGAGAAGGCCGGCGGCGAAGGGGCTCATTTTCGGCGCACTGGTCTGGGCAGTGAGCTACCTCGGCTACCTGCCGGCGATGAAGCTCTATCCGGCGCCGGACGACGATGCCCCACCCCGCACGGCCGTGATGATCGCGGCCCACGCCGTCTTCGGCCTCGCGCTCGGCCACACGGAACAGTGGCTCCGTTCACGGCGGTAATCCATTTCCAGCGTGAGCCGTTCGTCGCTGGTGCCTGGGGCCCTTGGCGATGAGGTTGGCTATTGAAAATCGCTTCCGGTTGTAGGGTTGCCGAGCTTGTCTCGACCCGTATTGGGCGAAAGCGGCTAACCTCCCCGCAATTCGCTTCCTGGCACGTTTCGCTACGGTTAATCGGAGGCCGGCTCCAAAGGGCCGAGACAAGCTCGGCAGCCCTACGAAGCCACACCGCCGGCCGGGCGCAGCAGCAGCACTCGCACGCCGTATGGTCTGAATGGCAACTCGAAGCACGCGAGGTCGTCCGCGCTCCAGGCGTAACCCGACCCGTGCGCGAGACGCTCCTCCTTCCAGGCGTCGATCACCTGAAACTGCCTGACTTCGGGATCGAGAAGACCCCGATCGAGGGTGAGCGTAGTCGAAACGGGGGCGCTCGAGAGGTTGACCGTCACCAGCGTCACCTGAGTGCCGAGCACCCGCGCCACGGCGAAGATCCGGTCGTCACCTGCGCGAACCGCATCGTAGTCTGCCCGGCCGCGGCGGACTTCGGGCACGTCGTGGCGCAGCCGGTTGACGCGACGAACTTCCGGCTCGAGATCCGTTTCGCCACCCACGAACGTCATATAGACGCCGCCGATCAGGGTCCAGGCCGCCAGCAACGCCCGGGTTGCCGGGAGTCCGTATTGCTCCCGTCGCCACTTGAATCCCGGCAGCGGCCACCAGAAGGTGTCATGGGAATCGATGTGGCGAGCCGTCATCGCACCGGCGGGAAGCAGGGCCTCCTTGTCGCGGAACCACATCGCGAGGTCGCGGGCGTAGCGGATGCCAACCGGATTGATCCCGATGGCGGCCTCGGGCCGCAGCGCCGCGTGAATCAGCCAGTGCTCATCGTAGTTGTAGGTGATATCCATCGTTTGCCGGAAGAGCGTCCCGGATGGTTCGGTGTAGAGCATGGCGTCCGGCTTGAGCGCCTTGAGTTGGGTCCGCAACCGGGCGAAGTGCTCAACGCCGCCGAGTTGCTGGGCGCTGGCGCGACCTTCGGTGGCCGGGGACCAATTGGGGACCTCGTTGTAGGTTGGCGCATCGAAGCGGAACCCGTCGATGTCGAGCCGGCGCACCAGGTCCAGGGCGACGTTCGTGAAATACTCCTGCCACGCCAAGTTGGAAACATCGAACGCCTTGGTATAGACCCCGATGATCTCGCCATCGGAGCGGCGCACGAACCACTCGGGATGCTGGTCCACAAGGGGGTGGGTGCCGGGCGAGCCCGCCGCCCAATACGGCTCGAAATCGAGGATGTGCCGGCTCCAGGCCACGAGGTAGTCGCGTTCCTCGTAGGCGGTGAACTCCGGGTCGGGAACGACCTCCATACCCTCGTTCAGGCGGTCGAAATACGGTCCGTTGCGGACCCGGTCGGCGGCGCGCCCGATGATGTCGGCGTCGATCACCCCGTGCATGAGAATGTCGAGAATGACCTTCAGGCCGAGCGCGTGCGCCGCCGCGACCACCGCCCGGAGATCCACCTCGTCGCCGTAGGAGAGCGTGATGTCGGCGTAGTCGTAGACGTTGTAGCTCGGGAACGGCTGGCGCGGCATGATCTGCACGCAGTCGAAACCCAGATCGGCGATGCGTCCCAAATCTTCCAGCAGGTCGCGGGCGGTGGGGTAAGGGCTGTATTCGTAGCCATTCCAGAAGACCGACGTCCCGATCTGTACCTCGTAGATGCTCGCCGCTGGAATCCAGGCTGCCGTGTCGGCGGGCGCCGCGACACCGAGCGTGCCGAACCAGGCGCGGGCCGTGGGACGCAGCTCGTCCCAGCCGGCGGCGAAGAGGTCGAGTTCGATGCCGCCGTACCGCAGCCGATCATGCGCACCGATTCGCCCGGCGAGCCCGGTGGCGACCGACATCCGCATCGCGCCGTCGACGGCCTGGATCCGGTTGCGCGATTGTTCCGTTCGCGAGAACGGCCAGACGAGCAGGGAAACGTGCTCGTCTGGATGCTCCAGCACGACCACACCGGAGCCAGAGAAACAAGCGTCGCTCACCGTCGCCTCGTCGACGAGCAGGCTGGCCGGTATACCGATCCGCATCGGGGAGCCAGGCGCTTGGACGAGCCACCCGTCGAGGCTGGCTGGCCTGAACTCGATTTCAACGTGAAGGTTACGGAGGGTTGACGTGGGCCGATCGCCGGTCGGGCCGAGAATCACCTGGACCTCGATCCGTGGCGCGCTGCCGCGGAAGCGGTACTCCCAATCGACACGCCAATCGCCGGCCCGCGTTTCGACGGTGAAGATCTCGTCGTAGCCTGCCTGTTCATGACGGATCGCCGGGGATGCCAGCCAGAATGTGGAGAGGTCGACGGTTCCTTCGTACGCCAGCCCGAACGGGTGGTCATCGACCTCACTACCTTCGGTCACCAGCCTGGCGGCGAAGCGGAGCGGCAGGCGCTCGCGTTGGTTCGGCGCCCACTCCGCCAGCAACGCCACCGCCAGTCCTGTTCCCCGGTCCAGTTCGATGCCGATCCGACCCGCGCGCTCACCGATGACCCAGAGCGACGAGTCGTCGTCAGTTGTCTGGTCCTCGCCGAATCGCCGTGCCAGTGATGAAACGTCCACTGCTCATTTTCCCTTCATTGATCACGGCGGCAGAGGCTTTCCTGACCTACATCCATCTCAAATTGCCCGTCATGTCGAGCGCCAGCGAGACATCCCTGCGCGAGGCGCATCGGCCGAAGGCCGACATCAGGCGGTGGGAAGACAGACATGCGCTGACGCGCATCCGCTTCGCGGAGGGATTCCTCGCAAGCTCGGAATGACGAGGTGGTGACGGACAGTTCGGCGTGGACGGTCCACTGAGCGCCAGCGCAGCGGAGGATCTCTCGCAAGCTCGAAATGACGGCTGGGTAAGCGTTGGGCAGCGCGCAACCTACCCCTCATGGGTCAGCCGCATGAGGTCCTCGAAGGTGACGGTGTCGGTCACCAGGCTTTCCAGGGCATCCCGCGCCACGAGATTCAGGTTGCGGTCGGTATCCGACCCGAAGAGCGTCAGGCCCAGCGTAAGGTGATGTTGCATCTCAGCGGTGGCCGCGTCGCTGTCGCGCTCCGCGATGGCGGTGGCGATGCGCTCGTGAAAGACCAGCCCCTGGTACGTCACCTCCGTGTCGGTCAGGCTCCGCAGGAGGATTTCGACGACGTAGGGCTGGATCGCCCGGAACTTCGTTTCCACCAGCGGGTTCCCGGCCGCACGCACGATCGCGAGGTGGAACGCCAGATCCCAGGAGACCCGTTCCAGGAGCGTGCTCGCACCATCGCAGGCCCGTCTGGCGCGGACGATCGTGTCGAT
>JACCYX010000039.1 GCA_013696265.1 Chloroflexia bacterium | reverse complement strand
GCGTGTATCTGGTCCAGCGGGGCGACATCAGCATTGGTGAACTGATCGCCTACCTCGGACTGCTCCAGCAACTTGGCTTTCCCACGTTCATCTCCACCTTCTCGTTCTCGATGGTGCAGATGGGCCTGGCCAGCGCGAATCGCATCCTCGGCCTGATGCGGGAAGAGACGGAACTCGACCAGAACACCGGCGGTCACGTCGCCTCGATGAAGGGCAACATCGTCTTCGACAACGTCACCTTCAGCTACGGCGGCGACCCAATCCTGAAGAATCTGTCGTTCCACGCCAAACCGGGCGAAACGATCGCGATCGTCGGCGAGACTGGCTCTGGCAAGAGCTCGCTGACCAAGCTCGTCAACCGAATCTACGATGTGGATTCGGGCCGGATCCTGATCGACGGGGTCGATGTCCGCGACTGGAACATGGATTCGCTCCGCTCCCAGATCTCCTTCATCGAGCAGGACGTGACGCTCTTCTCGCGCTCGGTGGCGGAGAACATCGGGTTCAGCCTCGGCCAATCGGCGGATCGGGAGGAGGTCGTGCGAGCGGCGCGCGATGCCCAGGCGCACGAGTTCATCGTCGCCCTCGACGAGGGGTACGAGACGGTGATTGGCGAACGCGGGGTGACGCTCTCCGGCGGCCAGCGGCAGCGGCTGGCGATCGCCCGCGCGCTGCTGACCTCGCCCAGCGTGCTGGTGCTCGACGACTCCACGAGCGCGATCGACAGCGCGACCGAGGATTCGATCCAGCAGGCGATCCGGCGCATCCTGGAGGGCCGAACGACCTTGCTCATCACGCACCGGCTCTCGCAAATCCGGTGGGCGGACAAGGTGCTGCTGATCCGCAAGGGCGAGCTGGTGGCTCAGGGTTCGCACGAGGAACTGCTCGACCAGTCGCGGCTCTACCGCCGCATCTTCGCCCACTACGACGAGGTGGACACGCCACCGTTGGCCAAGTCGCCTGATCTGAATCGGGATGTGGTGGCCGCCGGGCACGGGGGCATTGAAGGCAATCAGGTACGCATCGCGGAAGGGCGGGAGTGATCCGTGGGTTTCATCATGGCGGGCCTCGACGCCGAGGACTACGATCGACACTATAGCGACGGTGAATTGCTGAAGCGGATCGTGGGCTACTTCCGGCCCGCGCTGAGCGCGATGGTGGTCGTGGCGGTCATGGTTCTGCTCAACTCGGCGGCCAATCTGGTCCAGCCGGTGCTGGGCTCCTGGGGCATCGACCAGATCATCAACGAAGGCGCCCGGAGTGCCCTCTGGATTCTCTTCTTCGGCTTCCTCGGCGCCGGGGTGCTGGCCTGGATCTTTAACTTCATCACGCAATGGCTGACGGCCAGAGTGGTCGGTGATGTCGTGCTCAAGTTGCGCCAGGATGCCTTCTCGGCCGTGATGGAGCGGGACCTGTCGTTCTTCGACACCAATCCCTCGGCACGGGTCGTGAGCCGGGTAACATCGGATTCCGACGACTTCTCGACCGTCGTCACCCTCACCATGAACCTGCTCAGCCAGTTCCTGCTGGTGGGCATCATCACCGCCGTCCTCTTCACGCGAAACGTCACGCTCGCCTTCGTCGCCATCTCGATCACCCCCATCTTCGTGATCATGGCGATCGCGTTCCGCAAGATCGCCCGTGACTCGACCCAGCAGGCCCAGCGCTCGACCGCGGTCGTCAACTCCAGCATCCAGGAAACGATGAACGGGATCGCGGTCGCCAAGAACTTCCGGCAGGAGCGGCGGCTCTACGATGAGTTCGAGCCCGTCAACGACCAGGCGTACCGGGTCACGCTCAAGCAGGGACTCGTTTTCTCAGCGATCTTCCCACTGCTCTTCTTCGTCGCCGGGCTCGGGACGGTGCTGCTCGTCTACCTGGGCGGCCGAGGCCTGATCGCCGGCGACATCTCGGCCGGTGAGTGGTTCCTCTTTTTCCAGAGTGTGTTGCTGTTCTGGATGCCGATGACCAGCATCGCCTCATTCTGGTCGCAGTTCCAACGGGGGCTGGGTGCCTCCGAGCGCATCTTCGCGCTGATCGACGCGGAACCGGAGGTCGTCCAGACGGCGGACAACGATCCGGGCAGGATCCGCGGTGAAATCGAGTTCCGCAACCTGACCTTCGGGTATGAGGACCACACGAAGGTCCTGCACGAGTTCAACCTGACGATCCCGGCGGGCGAGACGCTTGCGATCGTCGGCCACACCGGCGCCGGCAAGTCCACGCTCGGCAAGCTGATCACCCGGTTCTACGAGTTCCAGGGTGGGGACCTGCTGATCGACGGCAAGAGTGCCCGGAGCTTCGACCTGCCCGAGTACCGGCGGCAGCTCGGCATCGTGCCGCAGTCGCCGTTCCTCTTCTCCGGGACCGTGGCCGACAACATCCGCTACCCGAAGCCGGAGGCGACCGACGAGGAGGTCTTGCGGGCGGCGCAAGCCGTTGGCCAGGGCGATTGGGTCAAACTGATGCCGGACGGGTTGCAAACGGTGGTCGGCGAGTACGGGCGGTCGCTCTCGATGGGCCAGCGGCAATTGGTCGCGCTGGCGCGGGTGCTGATCCAGGACCCCGCGATCGTGATCCTCGACGAGGCGACCGCCAGCGTCGACCCGCTCACCGAAGCGCAAATCCAGGAAGGGCTCGATGTGGTGCTGGCCGACCGCACCTCGATCGTGATCGCCCACCGGCTCTCGACGATCGAGCACGCCGACCGCATCATCGTGCTCGACCACGGCGATGTCGTGGAGGAAGGCACGCACGCGTCGCTGCTGGCGAAGGGCGGCCGCTACTGCGATGTCTACAACACCTACTTCCGCCACCAGTCGCCCAACTACGTGCCCGGCGAAGGATTCGTTCCCGCGGCCGGCGTGGCGTAATGGGGAATTCGATTGATCGCCGGGTAAATGGGAAGACCTTCGCGGGCACATCAACCGGTGCGGTCCGTCCAGGCTGGTGTGTGGTGGGCGCTACCCTCTTGCCGTCATTCCGAGCTTGCGAGGAATCCCTGCGCGAAGCGCATCGGCCGAAGGCCGACCCCCGGTTCGCGGCCGCTTGATCCCTACATCAGACACCGGCTCCGCCGGATGCGCTTCGCGCAGGGATGTCTCGCTGGCGCTCGACATGACGGTCGCGTGGTATCTGAGTTTCAGACACACTGACCTGGACTGTCCACGGAGCGAGTCGGGAATGTGCGTACAGTAGCCGAAGCCCATTCGAGGAGCGTGTGCACCACCTGTGACGGAATCAGCAGCCAGACACGAACGTGCGTCGATCTGGGACAAGGATCACCTCGCGATCACCACCGGTTCGGTTCTCGCCTTCACCATCGTCGCGTTCCAGGGGCTGGCCCTGGCCACGATCGCGCCGGTGCTTTCGGAGGATATCGGCGGCCGGAATCTCTACGGCTGGATCTTCAGCGCCTTCCTCTTGCCGCAGATCATCGGCACGGTCTACGCCGGCCGTGAGGTGGACCGGCATTCGCCCGCCCGGATCTTCCTGATCCACCTCGTTCTCTTCGCCGTCGGGTGCATCGTCGCCGGCGCCGCACCATCCATCTATTGGCTTTTCCTGGGCCGGGCGATCCAGGGATTCGGGGCCGGCGGTATTTCGTCCTGCGTTTACGCCGTGATCAGCAACGCGTACGAGGACCGCCTGCGGCCCTCGATCCTGGCCGCGACTTCGGCCGCCTGGGTTGTGCCGTCGCTTATCGGGCCAGCCATTGCCGGGTTTGTCGCCGAGCAGTGGAGCTGGCGCTGGGCGTTCGTTGGCCTGGTCCCGATTCTCGTGGCGATCGCGCCCTTGACCCTGCCCTCGTACGCCCGGATCGCGCCCTCGAATCTTGCCGCCGGGCCAGATCGCCGGCTCCAGTATGCCGTGGTGCTTGCGATCGCGACCGGCCTGTTCCTGGCCGGCCTCGAGATTCGACCCTGGTGGGCTGGGGTGTTGGTTGCCAGTCTCGGGGTGGCGGGACTTGCGCCAATGTTGTGGCGGTTGCTCCCCGATGGAACATTCCGGGCGCGCCCGGTGATGCCGGCCGCGATCGTTTCCCGTGGTTTGGGCTTTGGCGGCTTCGCGGTGGTCGAAACCTACCTCATCTTCTCGCTCAAGGATTTCGGTGGCGCCTCGGCAACGCGCACCGGACTGATCCTGACCCTGACATCACTGCTCTGGACGGCGGGATCGTGGATCCAGTCGCGCTGGGACCGTGGTGGCGGGGCTGGACAGCGCCCGTACCGCCTGGTCACCGGGTTTGCGCTTCTCTTCGCCGCCACGCTCGGCATCTTCCTCTGCGTGGCGATATTGCAGGATATCTGGCTTTGGGTGGGACTGGTGGGCTGGGGTATTGCTGGCCTGGGAATCGGTTTGGCCTACCCCACCGCCGTCTCCATCGCCTTTGCCTACACGCCCTCCGGCGATGAGGGCACGGTGTCATCATCCATGTTGCTGATCGACCTCTTCGCGTTCGCGATCGGTGTCGGCCTTGGCGGTGTGTTGCTGGCCCTCGCCGAAACGACCGGGTGGTCGACTCCATCCGGCGCCGCTTTGGCGATGAGCCTGGGTGTCGGCATGGTGCTGCTCTCGGTGGTTGCCGGTTCCCGCACCCGCGAACCACATGGTTCCCCCCACTCTACTACGGTCTGACGCGGAACTCGATCGATTGATGGATGAACGGGACTATCGGCCAGTGGCGCCTCCATAGCCTTGAGAATCAAGGCTCCCCGATCGCATCCGTATCGAGATCGGGAATCAGGTAGACCCGTCGGGAAACCTGCGTGAATCCGAGACGGGCGGCAATTCGCAGCGATGCGAGATTGGGACCGCCGCAACTCCAGACCGGTATTTGCCCGGCGGCCTGGATGGCGCTCGCCACGCAAGCCGCAACCGCCGTGGCAAGGCCCCGATCTCGCCAGTCTGGATGGGTGACGACCCCAATGTCCGCATGCCGATCGCTAACAGCGAAGGTATAAGCGAGCGATACGAGGGCATCGTCGCGGATCGCACCCGCCACGTGGCCCCATTGTAGGGTATCGATGAGGCGCGCGGCGCCATCGCCGATCATGTCTCCGGATGCGCCGCGGATCAAGTCGTGGTCGTCTTGAGTGAGGAGACGTGATCCAACGGCGAGATCACCATTCACCAGTTCAGTCAGGGTGTGATAGATATCGTCGCGCAGGAGAATGCCAGGTGCCCCAGCCATCGACCCGATCGGTACCAACAACTCATCGACGAGGGCGGGCGGGACGTTCAGGCACGTCCACCCCGACAGGTGCGGCATCAAGCTGGCAACCGCTTCGGCGCTCGACCCGAACGCCATTGGCTCTTCCGGCATCGCGAATGACTGAATCACGATCCCTTCCAGGTCGGCGGGATCGCCAACGCAGAGCACCTCGCACGTCCCTTCCCGAAGGAACTGGAGCGCGATCACGGTTTCGGGCGTGTCGCCGATTGCCGCCACGACACTGGCGAGGTACGCCTCGGTTGCCTCATCGGTCGGTGGGGGGAGTGGTTCGTGGTGATGGCCGTTTGCGTGCATGGGTGTGCTTTCGAAGGTGAGTTCGAGGAAAAGCCGACGCATCGGCGCCGGGACAAGGGTACTCCGTGGCGAAACCGGATGCGCCGCCGCACTGGGACTATGCCGCCTTGACACAGTTTCGTGAAACTCCCTCCACAGGGATTTCATCCTTGCTTCAGCATCCGGCGCTACCATGAGAACGTATTGGAGATGTGCAAGGGTGCAGGTCAGCCAATCTCGTCCGCGAAAGGGTTTTCCATCCATGTCATCGTCGTCGGAGTCGACCGAACGCTGGTTTCATCCGCTCATTTCCCGGGCGGAACCGCGGCTGACTCGCCGTCGCCTCTTCCTGTTGAGCAGTTCGGGCCTGGCCGCGGCGGCCGGGGCTCGTCCTGACCTGAAGCTGGTCGCGGCCCAGACGCCATCGTCCACACCGGCTGCGCCAGCGGCGCTGATCCAGGATCAGGTCACGGGTGACGACGACGCGGTTGCCCTGTTGCGCGAAGCGGCGGCGGCGATGGCCGCGCTGGATTCCTTCCGGTTCGAGATCGAGACTGTGCGCGGCGAAAGCTCCGTGTTTCAAGGGCTTTCCGTCGACCTGATCGAGGGCGCGGTGCGCCGCCCGTACGATTTCACCGCCACGGTGACGGTTGGCCTGCCGATCGGCGCGCTCGACGTCACCGCCGTCGGTCTCGACGGCTCGGCCTGGGTGGAGGACCCGCT
This sequence comes from Chloroflexia bacterium, assembly GCA_013696265.1. Classification (GTDB taxonomy): domain Bacteria; phylum Chloroflexota; class Chloroflexia; order Thermomicrobiales; family UBA6265; genus JACCYX01. Next base: position 2,217 of record JACCYX010000039.1, on the reverse strand, counting down.
CAACGCCGGCGCGTGGATCGCCCTCGAAGGCGGCGAGGACCTTGTTGCCCTGGTCAATCCGGACACGCTCATCCTGTCGTCGATTGGCCTGATCCAGGAAGCGATGATCGACGGCACGGAGCAGGTCGATGGCCAGGAAACCACCGTGGTCGCTGGCCTGGTCGATTTCGCGGAGGCGGCGGCGCAATTGTCGGGTGGCACCGTGTCGCTCCCGGCCGAGGTGTCGGCGGAGCCACTTCCGGTCCTGGTCTGGATCGATGGTGAGCGTCGCGTGCTCGAAATCGAAGTCGCCGGTCCGATCCTGACCTCGGAAAGCAGCGATGTGGTTCGCGCGATCCGCTTCTTTGAGTTCAACGAACCAGTCGACATCGAACGTCCCGATATCTGACCAACGATCTACCCCTTTCCCAACCCCCTTCTCTGACACCGGCCCTGGCGATTCGCCGGGGCCGGTGCGGTTGTTCCCGGTCGGTCCCAACGATCCAAATCCGGGCAAACGGGCTCCCGATGTTCCAATTACGTGCTACCGCAGTTGAGGCAGCACGTCGGAGGCAATCAGTTCCAGCCCGCTCAGGTCGTCAAGGTCGAGCCACTGGAGCTGAACGCCCTGGATGCCGCCTTCCGCGTACCGCCCAAGTTGATCCACGATCTCGTTCGGGGTGCCGATCACGGCCCCGCGCGCCCGGTAGGTGGCGATGCGTTCCGCCGAATCCTTCGCGTTCAGGGTGGCCTCGTCCCGGCCGATCAGCCCGCGCGTCATCAGGGTACGCTTCACGGACGACGGTTCGCGGCCACCGTCGGCGAGCAGGGCGTCGAGCCTGGCGCCCCGGTCCTGGAAGTCTGCAAGCGGCAGGGAAACCGCGTTCCACTCGTCGGCGTACTGCGCGACCAGGGGCAGCGTCCGGCGCGGCCCGTTGCCGCCAATCACGATCGGCGGACCGTCGGAGCGCGGGGAACGCGGCTGGAGGTACGCATCGCGAATCGAAAAATGCTCCCCTTCATACGAGACCGGCTCAGGTGACCGCGTCAGTGTCTTGACGACATTGAGCGCGTCTTCGAGGCGGGCGAAACGCGTGTCGAGATCGCCCAAATCGAAGCCGAACGAGCGGTGCTCGCGCTCGTTCCAGCCGGCTCCCAAGCCGAGACGCAAGCGCCCGCCCGAGAGGGAGTCGATCCCGCTCGCCTGCCAGGCGAGAATCGAGGGGTTCCGGAACGACGCGGGAGAGACAAGCGGCCCGAACGAAATCCGCCGGGTGTTGGACGCCAGCCAGGCGAACGAAACCCAGGCTTCGAGCGCATCCTTGTAGTCGCCATCGGCGTTCGAGAAGTGATCGGACCGGAACAGGCCATAGTAACCGAGGTCTTCGGCGGCTCGCGCCAACCGTTGCCAGCGTGGCCAGGAGAGTCCGTCCTGACCTTCGATCATGATTGAAACCTCTATCGACATCTGTAGTCCCTGCCTTCCATATGTGTCCGATTCGATCCGTTGTACTCGCCCGATGGTAAGGCTATTCTCGATTCGTGGCGACTGCCGGGACGAAAGCACGCCAGTCCGACCGCGCCGCACCTGTTAAGCTCGGGAGGAGGTACATGAATCGTTTCGGTAGCCGAGAGGTACGACAGCACGATGCCCAGAGGACCGATACCGGAAGCATTCCACGACCTGCTCGAGTCCACAGCATTCGCTTTCGTCTCTACGCTGGGCGCCAAGGGAGAACCACACGTCAATCCGGTGTGGTTTCTCTGGAACAGCTCGCATATTCAGATCAGCCTGATGCCTGGAACCCAGAAATACCTCAACCTGATGCGTGACCCGAGAATCTCGGTCGCCATCGCCCATCCGGCGAATCCCTATCGCTACCTCGAAGTGCGCGGCCGCATTGGACCCACCGAGCACGACACGAACGATGCCGTCTTCAACGCAATCTCGACCAAATACACCGGCGGCGTATTCAGCCTTGAGGAAGCGCGAACGAACCGATTCGTGGGCACGGTAGAGGTCGAACGATACACGTTCCAGGATTCCCAGGGCATCCCATCCGCCACGTGACGGAGAACCGGCCATGGTCCATCGCTACGCGGGGCACGGTATGCTTCCCGGACATGACAATGGGACGATTGTTTGGGCGGAATCCGCCTTTAGGAGAGTTGCATGGATTTCGGGATTGTCGTTGCCCTGATCATGATTGCCGCGGGTGTGTTTCGCCTGGTCCTTAC
>JACCYX010000174.1 GCA_013696265.1 Chloroflexia bacterium | reverse complement strand
GAGTTCTTCGTGTCGCGGGGCAAGCTCTACGTCAACGAGCTAGCGCCGCGCCCGCATAACTCGGGACACTGGACGATCGAAGGGGCCGTCACGTCCCAGTTCGAGCAACACCTGCGGGCGGTGCTGGACCTGTCGCTGGGCGGGACGGACCTCACCGGTGACGCAGTGGTCACGATTAACCTCCTTGGGGATGGCTCCGGGATCGACCCCCGGTCACGATTGGACGCCTCCCTGGCGGCCGGCAATGCCCACGTCCACTTCTATGGAAAAAAAGCTCGCGCCGGGCGCAAGATCGGGCATGTGACGGCGATCGCCGATTCGGTGAGATCGGCGGAAATCCACGCGCAAATGGCGATCGCCGCATTGGCCGGAAACCGGCCGGCGTGATGTCATCAGGAGAGACGTTGATGATCCAGGGCACGCATCGAATCGGCATCGTGATGGGCAGCGACTCCGATCTGCCAACGATGCGGGCGGCGGTGGAAGCGGTGGCCGAATTCGGCATCCCGGTCGAGGTCCGGATTCTCTCGGCGCACCGTACGCCGGACGAGATGTTCGCCTGGGCCCGATCGGCCGCTGACCGGGGCATCGCGGTGATCGTCGCCGGGGCGGGCGGCGCCGCCCACCTGCCAGGCATGATCGCGTCCGCCACGCCGTTGCCGGTGATCGGGGTCCCGGTCGTCGCCACCGCCCTCGCCGGGATTGACGCCCTGCTCTCGATCGTGCAAATGCCGGCGGGCGTGCCGGTGGCCACGGTCGCGATCGGCAACGCGCGCAACGCCGGTTTGCTGGCGGTGCGGATTCTCGCCGCCACAGATCCCGGGTTGCGGGCCCGGATGACGGCCTTCCAGCAAGCGATGCACGACGCCGTGGTCCAGAAAGACGCCGATCTCCAGGTGCGCCCGCCGGTTGAATTGGCGGACGAGGCGTAGGAGGCATTGCCAGGTGTGAGACACTGCGGGATACGGGTCCCAACCGATTGACAACGTGGTTGGCAGTGGAGGGAATCCCGTGAAGCCAGGCGACAATGGGGAAGATCAACCAGCGACTCCACCCGATCCGGTTCCGTCCGTGACCTTCGCCCTCAAGGATGCCGAACGGTACACGATGGCCGAAGCCGCGACGATCAAGGGCGTGTCCTACCACACGGTTTCCCGCGCCGTGCGGCAGGGACGCCTGCCCGTCACCAGGCTCGGGCGAATGGCCCTGATCGGAGGCCAGGATCTCGCGAATTGGGAGCCGATGCGCGAGCGTGCCCCGCGGCGCTATCGCCAGGTGCCGGCGACCGATCGCGTTCTAGCGCCGCTCGTGCTCGATGAGGCGTTTGGCGACCGGGTGGAAATTGCCCGCCAGCTCGCCACGGTCTTCGAGGTCATTCACGCCGCTTCTTCGGAATTGGGCCTGCCGGAGTTTGCTGAACTCCTGGCAAACCGGTTCTCGACCATTTTCGGCCTGTCGCGCGTGTCGCTCTGGACCGCAAACCAGCGTGATGGCAAGGGTGAGCGGCTGGCGACGATCGGCGGTTCGTTGACCGCGATCCCGGACCGGATCACTATTTCCGCCGGTTTCTCGAAAATCTTCGCTTCCATCGACCTCGGCCATGCCCGCGTCAGCCTCGACCCACGGACCGAATTCCATGACGTAACGACGCCCGGCAACATGTTTCCGCCGGGTCCGCTGCTGATCGTGCCACTCCGGGTGCGTGATCGGACGGTCGGCGCCCTGTTCGGAGACCGCGACGGGGAGTACCTTGCCCTCGACCACGACCAGCTCGCTCTGGCGGAGGTGCTGGGCAACCAGGCCGCCCTGGCGGTGGATCACGCCATGCTCCGCAAGGAAGAGCGGTTTCGCATCAACCAGCTCTCGGCGATCCTCGACCAGATGGGCGACCAGGTTCGGGCCTGCGACACCGACGGCCGGCTCAACCTCATGAACCGCACCGATAAGATTTTCGCCAGCGGCGAAGCGGACGTGGCCTCCGCCATCGGCTCCGACGCCTTGACCAATCCGGGGGTGAGTGCCCGCAACGAGCTGGACGGCACGCCGATCCCGCGGGACCGTCACCCGTTGGCGCGAGCCCTGAGGGGAGAGGTCATCGCCGATTGGGAATACGACGTGACTCGTGTCGATGGCCGGGTCCAGCGGGCCCAGGTCAGTGCCCGGCCCATCGTCGTCGATGGCGAGATTACCGGCGCCGTCTACATCGGCCGGAATATCTCGGCCCGCCGCGACCAGGAACGACAGGACCAGGAGCGGCTCGCCTGGCTGGAGCGTGCCAACCGACGGGCCCGGTCCCTTGCCGGCCTGGCGATCCGCCTGACGCCGCTACGCACTCTACCTGACGTTCTCCAGGCGGCGCTCGAATGCCTTGATGGAACGCTCGGCCACGCCAGTGGCCTCGGGCTCACGATGGACGACGATGGACGGCTCACCGTCTGCGCGGCCCTCCACGTGCCGCCCGACTTTCAGGCCACGGCGATGGACAATCCGATTTCCATCTCGACCACGATCATGGCGTTTTCACGGCAAGCGCCGGTTGCCGTCGCCAGGCATGAAGCGGGACAGGCCGAGGCGGAGATCATGGCGGCGGTGAATGCCCGGGGTCTCCTGGTCATTCCGATCCAGATCGAGCGCGATCCTCTCGGTGCGCTGCACCTCTTGCATGCCGGGCCGCCGACGCCCGACGAGGACGACCTGACGTTCGCCACGGCGGTCGGTCAGCTTTGTGCGCAGGCGATCGATCGATCGCGCTTGCATGCCGGCGAAGGGAACGCCGGCCCGGTCGGGCCAATTCTCCTGGATCATTCATGAATCGTGGCGGCATGGTTCACCGATGTCCGTCGTTCGAGTAGGGGAGGCCCAGTGTGGCGTCCCGCGCTGCCTGCGGCCCGGAACATCCGGGCGGACAACAGGATCGACCAGATCCGGGTTGTCCAGACGTTGTTCACGGTCGATCCAGGTCCGCCCCTACCGGATTCCGCATTAGCCACGTCGCCGGCCGACCCGCGCACGATTACGACGCGGCAACCCCCACGCGCTGGGGAATGCGGCTGTTCTCGGCCTCTTCCTCCAGCGGCAGGGTGCGCTGGGCGCCTTCCGGGAAGGTCTGGACAGACGCCTCGATGAAGTCGAGAAAGAGCGGGTGCGGGCGGTTCGGACGGCTCCGCAATTCCGGATGGAACTGGACGCCGACGAAGAACGGGTGCCCCTCGAATTCCATGATTTCGGCCAGGTGATTGTCGGGCGACGCGCCGCTCACGATGAGTCCCGCCGCTTCGAGCTGGTCGCGGTAGGCGTTGTTGACCTCGAACCGGTGGCGGTGACGTTCCTGGACCAGCCCGCCGTCGTACGCGTCGGCCGCGTGCGTGCCCGGCTTGAGTTCGCACGGCCACAGGCCGAGCCGCATCGTGCCGCCCATTTCCACCCCGTGCTGGCCCGGCATCAGGTCGATCACGGGATGGGGAGTGTGGGGATCGATTTCCGTTGAGTTCGCCGCGTCGAGCCCGCACAGGTTCCGCGCGACTTCGATGACCGCCATGTGCAGGCCGTAGCAGAGACCCAGGTAGGGAATGTTGCGCTCGCGAGCGAAACGCACGGCGTGGACCTTGCCCTCAATGCCACGGGGACCGAATCCGCCGGGTACCACGACGCCGGAAACCTTGCGCAGTTCGCGCTCCATCTCCTCGCCGGTGGCCGTCTCCGAATTGATCCAGACCACCTCGATGTCCACGTTATGGCGGAGTCCGGCGTGCATCAGCGATTCAGTCACGCTGATGTAGGCGTCGTGCAGCTCGACGTACTTGCCGACGAGGCCGATCCGGATCGCCTTCTTCTCCCGCTGGATATGCTCGACCATGCCTTCCCAGGCCTGGAGGTCCGGCCGGGTGGGCAAGTCGAAGCGGGTCGCCACGTAGGCGCCGAGACCGGCCGATTCGAGGATCAACGGCACCTCGTAGATCGTCGAGGC
>JACCYX010000018.1 GCA_013696265.1 Chloroflexia bacterium | reverse complement strand
CAGGTAAGCGAGATCCGCGGCGGCGATGAATCCAGCAAGCAGGCCGACATGGCCCGCCTGATTGGATCTTCGCTCCCGCTCAAGGTCATTGAAATCAACCGGCACCGGAATCGCCTCATCCTTTCGGAACGGCAAGCGATCCAGGAACGCCGCGACGTGATGAAGGAGAAGCTGATCGAGGAACTCAAGGAAGGCGAAGTCCGTAAGGGCCGCGTCTCCTCGATTTGCGACTTTGGCGCCTTCGTCGATATCGGGGGAGCGGACGGTCTCGTCCACCTCTCCGAGCTTTCCTGGAGCCGCGTGCGGCACCCAAGCGAATTGCTCAAGATCGGCGAGGAGGTCGATGTCTACGTCCTGGGCATCAACGCCCAGGAGAAGAAGATCGCCCTCTCGATCAAGCGGACCCAGGCCGAGCCCTGGAGCCGGGTTGCGAGTTCGTACGAGGTTGGCAAGCTGGTGCGCGGTACCGTGACCCAGCTCGCGAACTTCGGCGCCTTCGCCCGGATCGAGGACGGCATCGAGGGCCTGATCCACGTCTCCGAGCTGGCCGACGAGCGGATCCAGCATCCGAAACAGGTCGTCAGCGAGGGACAGGAACTCCTGCTCCGCATCATCCGCATCGATCCCCAGCGCCGCCGCATGGGCCTCAGCCTGCGCCGCGCGCTCGACACGCCGGACGATGAGCTGACGAGCGTGTTCGGCGAGGGCATCCTCGAAGAACGTGACGCCCTGGTCCAGAAGATCAAGGACGCGCTCGAGGCCGAAGGTCTCACCGGTCAGTTCGCCGAACCGCGCTCGGACGACGGCGATACGTCCAGCGGCCGGCCGGCCGATACCGAAAGCACCCGCGAGCCGTCGCAGCCAACCGTGGTCGATCAGGTTGCGGCCTTCGAGGAGCGCCGCCAGCGCGCCGAGGAAGCGGCCGCCGCCGGACGCCAGGCCCGGTCGTCGACGCCGCGCCCGCCGCGAGCGTCTGAATCCCAGTCGTTCGAAGGCGAAGGCATGTCGGCCATGGAAATGGCGTTCGCCCTGGCCGGCACTCCCGAAGAGATGCTGGTCGACGAGGCGCCCGCGCCAGCCCGGCCGAAACGAACTCGCAAGCCGAAGGCCGCCGAGGAGTCCGGTGATCAGTCCACGGAATCCGAGGCCGTGACGGCTGAAGCCGCCGTGGCGGAGCCGGAAGCTCCTGACGCCGCCGCACCGGCCGAGGCTGAAACGACCGAGCCGGAAGCGGTTGAGGCTGAAGCCGAAGTGGCCGCGGTGGATTCCGCCCCCCAGGCTGACGAGGAAGCGGACGCCCCCGTTGCCGAGGCGGAGGCGGTTGCGGAGGATGCACCCGCCGCTGAGCCTGAGGCCGACGAGGAGGAATCTCCATCGGCGACTTCCGGGACCGATGACGTGGTCGATCCCGAAGTTGAAGCCACCGATGGCGTCCCGGTCGAAGAACCGGAAGCGACCAAGGAATAACGTCTCGGTGGACACACAACACAGAATGTGAACAAGAGCGGCGGGTGGCGAAACGCACCCGCCGCTCTTGGCGTTCCATGAATATGTCGTGCATAGTAGGTTTGGGGAGTAGCACAAAGCCGCGCTCCATCGCACAATTGGGTACAAGGCGTCCAGGCACGACCCGGAAGTCGTATAACGTATGTCAGCACCAGTAAGGATGGGAACGGCTCCACACGCTGTGACTGCGTTTTCATCGAGAATGGGGGAGCCCGGATGGCGGAGAAGTTCGACAAGTTTACCGATCGAGCTCGCAGGGTCCTTACGCTCGCCCAGGAAGAGGCCCAGAGGTTCAACCACAACTACATTGGCACTGAACACCTGCTTTTGGGTCTCGTGCGCGAAGGCGAAGGCGTAGCGGCGAAAGTGCTGAGCAACATGGGAGTTCAGCTCCCAAGGGTTCGCTCGGCGGTGGAATTCATCATTGGCCGCGGCGAAACGATGATCATGGGCGAGATCGGGTTGACCCCCCGCGCCAAGAAAGTCATCGAACTGGCCGTCGATGAGGCCAGGCGGCTCAATCATCACTACATTGGCACTGAACACCTGCTGCTCGGCCTCGTCCGCGAGGGCGAGGGCATTGCCGCCGGAGTTCTTGAAAGCCTCGGCGTCAACCTCGAAAAGGTTCGTGCCCAGGTGATGCAGGTGGTGAGCCAGAGTGCCACGGCCCAGCAATCTAGCAAATCCCAAACCAAGACACCCTATATGGACGCGTTGGGATTCGACCTCACCGAGGCGGCGAGATTGGACAAACTCGGCCCCCTCGTGGGGCGCCAGCTCGAAATCGATCGCGTGATGCAAATCCTCTCGCGGCGCACGAAGAACAACCCGGCCCTCATCGGCGAGCCGGGCGTGGGCAAGACCGCGATCGTCGAGGGCCTGGCCCAGCGGATCGTCGCCGGCGACGTGCCGGAGCAGTTGCAGAACAAGCGGCTGGTTGCGCTCGACATTGGGGCGCTGGTGGCGGGCACCAAATACCGCGGCGAGTTCGAGGAACGGCTCAAGAAAATCGTCAATGAGGTGAAGGAGACCAAGAGCATCCTCTTCATCGACGAATTGCACACCCTCGTCGGCGCCGGCGCGGCGGAAGGGGCGGTCGATGCCGCCAACATCCTCAAGCCCGCGCTTTCCCGGGGCGAGTTGCAGACGATCGGCGCGACCACGCTCGACGAGTACCGGAAGTACATCGAGCGGGACGCGGCGCTGGAGCGGCGCTTCCAGCCGGTCCAGGTTGGCGAGCCCTCGATCGAGGAGACGATCAGCATCCTCGAAGGCGTGCGTTCCCTCTACGAAGACCACCACGGCCTCAAGATCAGCGACGACGCGCTCAAGGCGGCGGCGAACCTGGCCGCCCGCTATGTGACCGACCGGTTCATGCCCGACAAGGCGATCGACCTCATCGACGAGGCATCGTCCCGCGTCCGCATGCAGCGTTCGGCGGCGCCGCCCAGCCTCAAGGAGGCGATGGCCGGTCTGCAATCGCTGCAACGCGAACTCGAGTCGGCGGTCAACGGTCGCGACTACGAACTGGCGGCCGAACTCCGGGACCGCGAGCGAAAACTGCGCGACCGGATCGAGAACCAGGAACAGGACCTGAAGGACTCTCAGTCGTCCGAAGAAACCTACGTCACCGAAGAGGACATCGCGGAAGTCGTCTCGATGTGGACGGGGATTCCGTTGATCCGCATCGCCGGCGAAGAGAGCGAACGGCTCCTTCACATGGAGGATGCCCTCCATCAGCGGATCGTTGGCCAGGAAGAGGCGATCGCCACGGTTTCCAGGGCGGTCCGGCGTGCCCGGGCCGGGATCAAGGACCCCCGGCGGCCGATTGGCTCCTTCATCTTCATGGGGCCGACGGGCATCGGGAAGAGCCTGCTCGCCAAGGCGCTAGCCGAGTTCATGTTCGGTTCGGAAGATCACCTGATCAAGATCGACATGTCCGAATTCATGGAGCGCCACGCCGTCGCCAGGCTGGTTGGTGCGCCTCCGGGCTACGTCGGCTACGAAGAGGGCGGTCAGCTCACGGAAGCGGTCCGGCGGAAGTCCTACTCGGTGATCCTGCTGGATGAAATCGAGAAGGCGCACCCGGAAGCGTTCAACATGCTGCTCCAGATCATGGAGGATGGTTCGCTGGCCGACGCCAAGGGCCGCAAGGTCGATTTCCGCAACACGATCATTATCATGACCTCGAACGTCGGTGCTGAGGAAATCAGCAAGAACATGACGATGGGCTTCGTGGCTCGCGAGGACGAGGAGCGAACCAAGAGCCGCGAGTACAACGCGATGAAGGACAAGGTCATGTCGCGTCTGAAGCAGACGTTCCGGCCCGAGTTCCTGAACCGCATCGACGCAACGATCGTCTTCCACTCGCTCTCCCAGGAGCAGATCCGCCAGATCGTGGACCTGGAGATGACGCGGGTTCGAACCCAACTGGCCGAACAGGACATCCAGCTCGATATCGACATCGAGGCGAAGGACCTGCTCGGGGAACGCGGCTACGACCACACGTACGGCGCCCGCCCGCTCCGCCGGATCATCCAGAACCTGATCGAGGACCCGCTGGCGGAGGGGCTTCTCACGGGCCGCTTCCTGCCGGGACACACGGTGCGGGTGACGGTTGAGGATGGCCTGCTCAAGCTCGAAGAGGTTCGCGAACTCGCGGTGGTCTAGGCCGGATCAGTCGTGACGGTTGGGTTCTTGGTAGGGGATATCCAGCGGGGCCGACCTTGTGTCCTCCCGCGAGGCCGGCAATTCAGGCGGGAGGACACAAGGTCCTCCCCTACCTGGATGCCGGACAATGGCGATCCATGCCGTGACGATTCATGGATGATCCGGGTTCGCCGCCCAGGGAACGCGATGTCAAGAAGGGTGTGGGTGCGCTGACACCCACACCCTTTGTATTTTGCGTAGGGTTGCGGCAGCGAAGCGATGCTTGCTCCGTCCGTGTTCGGGAATACCAAGCAACCATTCTGCAAATCGCCAGCTTGCAATTCTCTGGTGTTGGAACCTCCCGGAGTCGATCAGCTACGGAAGACTGTGCCATCGTGAAAACGGGCGGAGCAAGCATCGCTTCGCTGCCGCAGCCCTACCACAATGTACGTATTCCAGCCGGTGGGCGTGCCGTACCCTACGTCAATCCATTGCCCTGTAATCCGGATGAAAGGGAACAACGATGCCCAAGGCGCGTACATCGTGGGTGTGCCAGCAATGCGGAACGATCAGCCCGGCCTATCTTGGGAAGTGCCCCGGCTGCGGCGAATGGCACTCAATGGTCGAAACGATCGAGGAACGGTCCTCGCCCGGGAGTGCCATTCGGCAACGCACGCGAACGGAGCTTCAGCCGCTTGGTTCCGTGTCGTTCGACGGCGAGGAGCGCGTGCCTGTCCCGATCGGCGAACTGAACCGGGTGCTTGGCGGCGGCCTGGTCAAGGGCTCGCTGGTACTGGTCGGCGGTGATCCGGGGATCGGCAAGTCGACCCTGATCCTGCAGGCGGCCGGTTTGCTCGGCGACGATGCGCATCCCGTCGTCTACGTCTCGGCTGAGGAATCCGCGCAGCAGATCAAGCTGCGCTCCGACCGGCTCCGGGTCCGGACCGACCACATCCTGATCCTCTCCGAAACCAACCTCGACACGATCCTCGGGTCGATGGAAGGGATCACGCCCGCGATGGTGGTGATCGATTCGATCCAGACCGTGATGCTCGAAGACATCACGTCGGCGGCCGGGAGCGTCTCACAAGTGCGGGAATGCACCAGCCGCTTGATGCAGTGGGCGAAGCCGCGCAACATCCCGGTGTTCGTGATTGGGCATGTCACCAAGGAAGGCACGATTGCCGGTCCCCGGGTGCTGGAGCACATGGTCGACGCCGTGCTCTACCTCGAAGGCGAGCGGTTCCACCAATTCCGGATCCTGCGCGCCGTCAAGAATCGCTTCGGTTCGACCGACGAGGTGGGCGTCTTCGAAATGGCCGATGTCGGCCTGCGCGAGGTCCAGAATCCGTCGGAAGTCTTCCTGGAGGAGCGTTCCGAGATCGCGCCGGGATCGACGGTGGCCGTCACGATGGAGGGCACCCGGCCGATCCTGGTCGAAACCCAGGCGCTGGCGACCCCAACATCCTTCGGGCTGCCGCGTCGAAGCGCCAACGGGCTCGACACCAGCCGTCTCCAGCTTCTCGTCGCGGTGCTCCAGAAACGGGTTGGGCTGGCGCTGGGTGCCCAGGATGTCTACGCCAACGTCGTCGGCGGACTGAG
>JACCYX010000007.1 GCA_013696265.1 Chloroflexia bacterium | reverse complement strand
AGAAGGCGATCACGCATTCGCGCCGTTCGGTGCACCAGACGAGCTTCTTGTGGGCATTGGTCCAGGCATGCGTCCGCTCGATCACCCACCGCCCGCTCGCCGCCAGCGGCGCCGGTCTGCCGCGGGGCGAGATCTCGCCGACCAGCCCCCGCCGCGCCAACCGCTCCCGCGTCAGCGACGAATCGTCCCCCCGATCGAGGTGGACGGTGGGCGGGTCGGGAAACGGGCCGAACCGGTCCAGAAGGTCGAGCGTTGGTTCGAGCAGCGGGGAGTCATGGCGGGCGGCGGGAGCGATCACCGTCCCCAGCGGGATGCCGGCGCCCTCGACCACGGTCGAGCGTTTGCGGCCCTGTTTCCCCCGATCCACGGGACTTCGGCCCGCCCGCTCGCCGCCGCAGGGCGCTTCCGTGCTGCAGCCATCGACCGCCAGGTCGTGCAGCGCCAGGCCGATCATTCGGTCATACGCCGCCTCGACGACGGCGGCCAACTCGTCCACCACGCCGGCGGCGATCCATTCATCACGGCGCCGCCGCAACGTGCTCGCCGAGCAGGTGGCGTCGGCGATGCGCCAGGAGGCACAGCCGAAGACGAGGACCTGGACGAGCTTGTCGAACACGACCCGGTCCGGAATCCGGGGGCGATGGCAGCCGAGCGGATGGTCATCGGGATGGGGCGGGAGCAGGGCGCTGAACTGGTCCCAGACGGGCTCAATGATCGATGTTGGGATGGCGGGCACGGGATTCCTCCTCATCCGGAAAGCCTGAACACCTTCCCGAATGATGGAACGCCCCGTGCTCGTGTTCCACCACTGCCTTCTCACCTATTGGCGCAAGCTCTTATATGAGATCGTGAAGACCAGGCTGGAAGCCGCCCTTGCCTGACCGCGGACGAGAGCCGGCGGCGACCGCGCACTGGCTCCAGGGCGGGGAAGCCGCGAAACGGCCGCTCGCCCGTTCACCCTGATCGTGATTGTCGCCGTGAGCCTTCGGACCGCCCGCGTACAGTCATGACCCACACCGGTGCTCCTCCGTCGGAATGACGGGTGGGAGGCGGCCAGGTTTCCCGGCGGTCATTTCAGGAGGGATGCTCCATCGCGCCGGATGGCCCTTCCCGAATCCCTCATCAGTTCAAAACGCCTAAGATTATCCAGACCCAGGGTGTTTCGACCCGATCGTGGCGTTGCTGGGAACGATTCCTTGCGATACAGGTGCGCAACGACTGTGCGTTGCGGAGGAGGAATCGACAGTGGGCAGGCCGGGTACGCCGCCGTCGGACGACGCGGAACCGCAAACATCGGCGCCAACCATCGCCTGGTGGCGTGGCGCCGCCATCGCCGGTGTCGCGCTGGCCACGGCCCTCGGCACCTTGGTCCTGCTCTGGCTGCTGGCGCGGCCGTTGACCCTGCTCCTGATAGCGATCGTGATCGCCCAGGTGCTGGCGCCACTGGTCGGCCGGCTGGAACGCTGGTTGCCGCGCGGCATCGCGATCGTGCTCGTCTACCTGGCGCTGGTCGTGGCGGTTGGCGGCCTCGGGGCGATCGTCGTGCCGCCGCTGGTCGGCGAGGGGCAGTCGCTGGTCACGAACGCGCCGGAACTGGTGGCCCGGTCACGCGAGTGGCTCCGGGGCATCGACTCGGACAACGCCAGCCGCGTCTCGGCCGCCGTGCAGTTGGCGATCGACCGCTTCTCCGACGTGCTGCTGTCGCTGCCGTTCACGCTCTTCTCGTCGGTGATCGACGTCATCCTGGTCGTCTTCATGTCCATCTACTGGCTGATCGCCACGCCCGCCCTGAGCCGGTTCACGCTCTCGCTCTTCCCGCCGCGGCACAGGCGGTGGGCCAACGACGTGCTGGACGCGATGGGCCAGACGATGGGCGGCTATGTGCGGGCGACGGCGATCAACGGCGTGATCATCGGGGTCATGACGTACGTGGGGCTGCTGGTCATCGGCCTGGAATACGCGCTGGTGATGGCCGTGCTGGCGGGTCTCGGCGAGTTTCTGCCGGTGGTGGGACCGATCTTCGCGGCGATCCCGGCGATCGCGATTGCCCTGATCGATTCTCCGCAACAGGCGATCATCGTCACGATCTTCTTCATCGCGCTTCAGCAACTGGAGAGTAACCTGCTCGTGCCGTTCATCATGCGGCAGCAGGCCGACGTGCCACCGCTGCTCTCCCTCTTCGGGCTGCTGGCCGGATCGGCCCTCGGTGGCATCCTGGGCGCGCTCATCGCGATCCCGCTGGCCGGGGCGCTCCGCGTGCTGGTCATCAAGGTCCTGGCGCCGGCGGAACGGGAGTGGTCGGGCGCCGAAAGCCAGGGTGCGCGGGATGGGCCAGAGGCGGTGCAGGCGGGAGAATGAGCGATTCCCATTGGAGCCGGGGCGAGTGTCGTGTGAGTGAAAGCGGGCAGCATGGTCATTCGCGAGACGCTCCGGCGCGCGGTCACGTCGTTTCTCGCCATTCCAACGGCCATCATCGCGGCTTTCGTGCTCGTCGCGATCGGCGCCTACGGACTCGACCAGGCCGATCCGGCACCGCTGCGGCCATTCAGCGGCTTCATGCGGGATCACGTCTTCGGCGACCCGGATTCGACGGCCACCCTGCTGGGAACGATCGCGACCGGCGTGATCACGATTACCTCGATCACGTTCTCCTTGCTGCTGCTCGCCTTGCAGCAGTCAGCCGGCTCGCTCACCCACCAGGTTTTCGACCAGTTCCTGCGGCGGCGGCTCAACCAGGTCTACTTCGGGTTTTTCGTGGGGATGGCGGTCTACGCGCTGATCATGCTGGCGACGGTCGACCCGCCCTTCAACCCGGTGCTCGGCGCGACACTCGCGCTCACCCTCGCCATCGTCGCCCTCTACATCCTGCTGCTCTTGATCCACTCCACGATCAGCCAGATGCGCCCCTCCGAGATCATCAAGGCCATTCACGATCACACCCTGAAGGGACGGGAGCGTCAACTCGTGCTGGTGCGCAAGACGCATCGCGCGGCCCGGATGGCGCAACTGCCCGGCTGGCCGGTGACGATGTCGCGGGACGGCTACATCACTGGGCTTGATTTCGACGCGATTGGACGGGCGATCGATGAGGCATCGAGTCCGGTCGAGATCGAGTTCCTCCTTTCGCTGGGATCCTACGTCGCCTATGGCGACACCGTGGCGATGGTGCGGTCGGAGGAGGGGGATGAGGCGGACCGGCTTGCTTCGACGGTCCAAGAGGCCGTCAAGCTGAACCGGGTACGACGGCTCGACCGCGATCCCGCCTACGGCATCGAGCAACTGGAGACGATTGCGTGGCGGTCGATCTCCACCTCACAGCAGAATCCCTCGCCGGGCAAGATCGTAATCCACAACCTGCGGGATCTCCTGGCGCGGTGGGCCGCCGAAGAGGAGGCGGAAACCGGCGAGGCGCCCCTCTCGATCGTCTACCCGGACGACGTGATGTCACGCCTCCTGGGCGCCTTCGAATCGCTGGCCGTGGTGGCCTCCGAGTCGATGCAGCACCAGACGTATGCCGAGATCGTGCGGGCGATCGCGATCACCTTCGACCGATTGCCGCTGCGAGGGCGGCTTCGCGTCGAAGACCTCGTGCTCAGAACGCTTTCTGGCCTCGGCGACCAAATGCTTACGACTGAGCTGGACGACTCGCTGACCGAACTGGCGAATTCACTCGAACGAGGTGGCCATATCGTCACCATGGCGGCGGTTCGCCGGGCCCAAACCGATTTGGCGGCCAGCATCGGCACGCTCAACTCGCGCGCCACTCGCGTGCCCAACGCGGGCTAGTCGGGACCGATCGCGTGATTTTGCCTTGGCCTGATGTATGCTGTAGCCATCGGAGAATGCAGTTTGGGTCACAAGCCCATCGCACGGTCGTCTGGCCAGGCGTGGGATGTCCGTTTCGTTCACGCCGTGGAGGTCGTCATGGTTATCCTCTGGGTCATCCTGGCCGTCGTGCTCGTCATCTGGCTCGTGGGCCTGCTGGCTGACATCGCCGGCAACCTGATCCATTTCCTGCTGCTCGTAGCCCTGGTGATCCTGGTCTACAACCTCGTCACCGGCCGCCGCTCGGTCTAGCCTGATACGAACTTCGGGGAGAGAGTGGTGGAGTCGGCAATCGGGGAAGTCGGATGTAGGGGTCAACCTGAGCCGGCACTGAGCGCAGCGAATGTGTGTTGACCCGAACTCCCCGGCCCCTTGGCTTCGAGGGCACACAAGGTGCTCCCCTACCTACGAATAACCGGGTTCTCGGAAAACAAGTGAAACGTTATGCCCACCGAAACCCATCGAGTTGGTCATGGCGATATCGACGTTCGCGGGCCGCGACTCGCCGGGAATGTAGTCGAGGTCGCACGCCGGATCCGGTGTGACGAGGTTGAGGGTAGCCGGCAGCAGCCCATCTTCCATCGCCTGGATCGCGATCACCGCTTCCAGGGCGCCGGCCGCGCCGAGCAGATGCCCGGTGCGCGATTTCGTGGAACTGATCGGCAACCGCCCCGCAGCCTTCCCAAACGTGGTCTTGATCGCCACCGTCTCCAGTTCGTCGTTCATCGCGGTGCCGGTACCATGCGCGTTCAAGTAGCCCACGTCGGCGGCGGCGAGACTGGCTTCGTCGAGCGCGAGTTGCATGGCCCGCGCCAGGCCCGCGCCTTCGGGCGCGATCTGGACATCGTGCCAGGCATCGGCGGTCGAGCCGTACCCCACCAACTCGGCTAGGATCGTTGCCCCGCGCCCGATCGCCCGCTCCCGCTCTTCAAGCACGAGCAGCGCCGCGCCTTCACCGAGCGCGCAGCCGTCGCGATTGAGGTCGAACGGGCGGACGGCGCGCTCGGGATCGTCGTTGCGCCGCGAGAGCGATTGCAACGCGGCGAACCCGGCCAGCATGATGCCGGTGACCGGCGCTTCGGACCCGCCGGCGATCATGGCGTCGGCGCGGCCCGCCTGGATCATGCGCATCGCTTCGCCGATCGCGTTGGCGGAACTCGCGAAGGCCGAGGCGTAAGCGAAGGCGGGGCCGGTGGCTCCAAAGTCGATCGCGATCATGCCGGGGGCGATGTTCGGAATCGTCATCGGCACCGCGAACGGGGAGATGCGTCTCGGTCCCCTTGAC
This sequence comes from Chloroflexia bacterium, assembly GCA_013696265.1. Lineage (GTDB taxonomy): Bacteria > Chloroflexota > Chloroflexia > Thermomicrobiales > UBA6265 > JACCYX01. The sequence continues at coordinate 1,521 of JACCYX010000007.1, read as the reverse complement.
AACAGCGTCTCGGCCGTCTGGACGAAGGTTTCGACCCCACCGAAGGCACTGCCGATCACCACGCCGACCCGGTCCGGGGCGGCGGCCACGTCGAGCCCAGCCTGGGCGACCGCCTCGCGGGCGGCGACCGACGCGAATTGCGTGAACCGGTCCATCCGCCGCGCGCCCTTGCGGTCGAGCACGGCGCCGGGATCGAAATCGACTACTTCGGCGGCAAACGAGGTGGGGTAATCCGAGGCATCGAAGCGGGTGATGGTTCGCAAACCAGACCGGTTGGCGCGCATCGCCACCCGGAGTTCCGTGGCGGTCAGGCCGAGCGCCGAGATCGCGCCGCAACCGGTGACGACCACGCGACGCGATGTGTCGGGGGTTGCCGGGTTGCTCACGACGCGCGCTGATCGGCACGGGCCAGCACGAGTGAGACGTTGTGGCCGCCAAAGCCCATCGAATTGGACATGGCGTACCGAATCTCGCCCTTCCGCGCCACATTGGGGATGGTGTCGAGCGCGCAATCTGGATCGGGCGTCACCTGGTTGATGGTTGGGGGCAGGATGCCGGCGTGCATGGCGGCGATCGTGATCAAGGCTTCCAGCGAGCCGGCCGCTCCGAGCAGGTGGCCGGTCATGGATTTGGTGGAACTGATCGGCACGGTGGACGCCCGCTCGCCGAAGACCCGCTGGACCGCTTGGGTTTCGAGCTTTTCGTTGAGTTGTGTCGAGGTGCCGTGGGCGTTGATGTAATCGATGTCATCGTTGGCGATCCCGGCGTCTTCGAGGGCGATCGTCATCGCCCGCGCCGCGCCCTCGCCGCCCGGCGCGGGCTGGACCATGTGGTTGGCATCATCGGTCGTGCCGTAGCCCATGATTTCGGCGAGGATCGTCGCCCCGCGGGCCAGGGCGTGTTCCCGCTCCTCAAGCACCAGCACGGCGGCGCCTTCGGCGAGGACGAAGCCATCTCGCTCCCGGTCGAAGGGGCGGCTGGCGGCCGCGGGGTCGTCGTTCCGCTTCGACAGGGCGCCCATCGCGTTGAAGCCGCCGATTCCCATCCGGGTGACCGCCGCCTCGCCGCCGCCCGCCACCATTGCGTCGGCGATTCCGTTGCGGATCATCAGCGTCGCTTCACCGAGGGCGTGTGCGGAACTGGCGCAGGCGGAGACGGTCCCGAAGTTGGGTCCCCTGGCGCCAAGGTCGATCGACACTGTTCCCGACGCCATGTTCGGCAACATCATTGGCACGAAGAACGGCGAAATCCGCCGGGGGCCGCTGGTGAGCAGCGTTTCAGTGCCAGCCTCGAAGGTTTCCATGCCGCCCATGCCGGTGCCGACGATGACCCCCACGCGGGCCGCCTCGGCCGGGATGTCCAGCCCCGACTGACCGGCCGCCTCGCGGGCCGCGGCCACCGACAGTTGGGTGTACCGGTCCATGCGGCGGCTTTCCTTGCGGCCGAGCGAGGTCGCCGGATCGAACTCTTTCACTTCGCCGGCGAAGCGGGTCTCGAAGCCCTCGGCGTCGAACCGCGTGA
>JACCYX010000004.1 GCA_013696265.1 Chloroflexia bacterium | reverse complement strand
CCCGCCTCGGTCTTCGAAGCGATCACTCGCCAGATGGTGGAGTCGCTGACCGAAGACCTGCGAGAGATCAAGAGCCGCCTCAACAGCCTGATCTTCATGACGATCGGGGCGATCCTGCTCGAAATCGTGTCGCGGATGATGGCGGCATGAGTACCCGGACCCGTTTCCCCACGCTCTACCGGGTCGTCACCGACCTGGAGGCGTTCTCGTCGCTCCTGCTGCCCGACCGCACGCTTCGCCCGTACCAGCTTGCCCCGGCCCGGGCCATCCTCGACAGCATCGCGAGCAATCGCGGCGACCAGTTCGCGGTGGTCTTCAGCCGTCAGGCGGGCAAGGACGAGATGCTCGCCCAACTGTTGTCGTTGCTGCTCCTGCGTCAGTCGCGTCAGGGCGGCACGGCGGTGATCGCCGCCCCGACGCTCCAGCCGCAAGCCACGATCTCGCGCGACCGGCTGCGGGATCGGTTGTTGGCCAACCCGCTCACCGGGCCGATGGTCCGCACGGCCGGCAATACCGTCCGGCTCGGTCGGACCCAGGCCACGTTCGTTTCAGCGGCACCTGGCGCCAACGCCCGGGGCCAGACCGCCGACCTGCTGCTGGTCGCCAACGAGGCCCAGGATATCGCCCCCGATACCTGGGACGCCGTGTTCGATCCGATGGCGGCCAGCGGCAATGCAACGACGGTGTACATGGGAACGGTCTGGAGCGGAACCACCCTGCTCGCCCGCCAGATGCGCCACCTGCGTGAACTCGAGGCTGGCGACGGCCGCCAGCGGGTCTGGCTCGTGCCCTGGAGCGTGGTGGCCGAGGAGATTCCCGCTTATGGCGACCGCGTGCGGGCCCGGATGGAGCAACTTGGCGAATCGCACCCGTTCATCCGCACCGAGTACGAGCTTCAGGAACTCGACGGCGATGGCGGCCTCTTTCCCGCCCACCGCATCGCCCAGCTGCGGGGCGAGCACCCCCGCCTCGATCGCGCTCGTCCCGGTCAACGGTACGCGCTGCTGATCGATGTGGGCGGCGAGGAGGAATCGGGCGGCGGGCAACTGTCGTTCATCAACGACACGCGGCGCGACAGCACCGCCCTGACCGTGGTCGAAGTCGATCTCGCCGCGCGGGACGGTGGCTTGCCGGTCTATCGCGTGGTCGACCGCCGGATGTGGACGGGAGTGCGGCACACCACCCTGCACGACACCCTGGTCGACCTGGCCCGCAACGCCTGGAAGGCGAACTGGGTGGTGGTCGACGCCACCGGCGTCGGCGCCGGGCTCAGCTCGTTCCTCAAGAACACGCTGGACTCGAATCGCGGCGCCTCCCCGGCGATCCGGGTCGAGCCATTCATCTTCACCGCCGCCAGCAAGAGCCGTCTCGGCTGGGACTTCCTCGGCCTCATCGACTCCGGCCGCTTCAAGGAATACACCCAGGGTGACGGTGGTAGGGCTGCGGACCTTGTGTCCGCCCGAACCGGAAGCGACATCACCGCCGACTACTACGCCCAGCTCCGGGCCACCACCTACGAGGTCCTCAACGGTCCCGGCAACGTGTTGCGCTGGTCCGTTCCCGCCCGCGACGGCCACGACGATCTTGTGATCAGCGCCGCCCTCACCGCCGTCCTCGACGGACTCAACCTCCGGCCCCGCATCGCCCGGGGCGTTACCTAAAGCCGTCCCGGTGAACGGGCGGGCCCAGCCTGGTTGAAGGCGCGCTCGTGCCAACCCCTCTTGTTCCCGCCGCCCAATGCGCGGGTGGCGCTGGATGCGTCACTATTGCGGTCATCAACGACCCGCATCGACCAGGGGATTCGTATGCACCTTTCCCAGCGCGAACAGGAAAAACTCCTCGTCTTCCTCGCCGCCCAGCTTGCCCGCCAACGCCAGGCCCGTGGTCTCCAGCTCAACTACCCGGAGACAATGGCGATCCTCAGCCACGAAATCGTCGAAGGCGCCCGCGATGGCCGCTCCGTCGCCGACCTGATGGCCTGGGGCAAGCACATCCTGTCACCGGACGATGTCCTGCCCGGCGTGGCGGCGATGATCGA
>JACCYX010000536.1 GCA_013696265.1 Chloroflexia bacterium | reverse complement strand
GTGTGGCCTCCCGCGTTACCCCGAATCGGGAGGCCACACAGGGCCTCCCCTACGACCACAATTCCCGGTCACGCCTTCCGTTCCTCCCCACCCATCTCGAAGCCGAGCATTTCCATCAGGGCCAAGGCATTGGTCGAAGTCGCCAGGCCCGGCCGGAGCCGGTAGTCGAACGTCATTTCTGGACCCGACGGGCCGCGGGTGAAGGTTTCTGCGAAGTGGACGGCGACCGCCAGCGGTTCGAGTTCGGAACCTTCGATGAGCGACAGGTCGTGGCTGGAGACACCACCGATCGCGTTGCACGTCGCCAGATTCGTGAGGACCTTCCGTGAGGCGATCTGGCGTTCGGCGGTATTGGTGCCCTGTAATATTTCGTCGAGCAGGTAGAGAACCGGCCGGGCATCCGCCTCGCCCGCCGCATCGACCACCGCCTTCAGCCGCCGCAATTCGGCCATGAAGAACGAGACGCCCTGGGTCACGGAATCCTCGACCCGCATGCAGGTCCAGACATCCACGTTCGGCAGCGACAGCCGGGACGCGGCGACCGGCGCCCCGGCCATCGCCAGCACGGCGTTGAGCCCGACCGCCCGCAGCAGGGTGCTCTTGCCCGACATGTTCGATCCGGTCACGAAGAGAAACGTCCCTTGCGGGCCAACGGTCACATCGTTGGCGACGGCGTCGCGGTAGTGGATCAGCGGGTGCGCAAGGTTCTCGCCCTGAAGATCGCGGTGCGCCGGGTCGACCTCCGGGAACGTCCAGCCGGGGTGATCGTGGGCCAGCACCGAAAGCGCGGCGAGCGCTTCCCACTCCCCTGCGCTCTCGAACCAGGCAGGTGTCTTCGGGCCGGTCGACGCCCGCCACCGCTCCAGCGCGTGCAGCACGTGGATGTCCCACAGCAACGCCATCTGCACCGGTGACCAGATGATCGAACCGCGCGGGATCACGAAGCCGCATATCCGGGCGAACCGCCGCATCCTGTTCGTGGCGCCTTCCGGTCCTTCGCCGAGCGTCGCGCCAATCCGCCCGAGCATCGCCGCGTCCGGCCTGGACCCTCCGATTAACCGGAAGACCTCCGCGTAGCCGTCGATGGCGCGTTGCAGCGGGGTCGCCTCGGCCACGCCGCCGGAGATCCGCTTGCCGTAGACCTGGAAGAGCACGACATTGACGGTGATCGGCGCCAGCCACCACGGGTCGGCGATCACGCCTGACAAGCTGAGCGCGCCGAGCACCACCAGCGCAACCGGACTGACGACGGCGGCGACCCAGAGCCAGGTGCGGGGAAGCAGCCAGGCATCCTCAGCGGACCAGAGCAGGAATGGCTCGGGATCGGGAGTATCCCCCTCCAGTTGCCGCCCGGCGACTTCAACCCGCTGCCGGAGATCGAGGTCATGCGCCAACTCGCGCACCGCTCGCTGGCGCTCGCCGATCACGACGGCGTCGGCCGGCGCCAGCAACCACCCGGAGAGCGTCTGCCAGCCATTCATGAGCGTGGGGGTGGAGACGCGGCGAAGAATCGAGGCGGGTCCCACCACATCCAGATCCCAGGCGTAGGGATGCGTTCGGGGCATATCGCTCGCCGGTAGCTCCGGCATCGCCTTCCAGTCGAGTTCCAGGCGGGCGATTGCCAACTCATTGACCGCAACCATGCCCGCGAGCCGGTCACGTTGACGCCGCAGCGACGTGTGGTGCGCGACGAGCCCGATCACGACGGCAGCCAGAACGGCGACAAGCACCCACTTCACGGGGTGGGGCTCGGCCCAGGCCCACCACGCCGCCAGCGCGAGCGCGGCGAAGCCCAGGAGGCGCAGGTTGGCGATCAGGTTCCAGCGTTTGTGAATCGTCAGCCGCTGGGCTTCGAACTCGTCGCGACGCTGCCGGTAACGGGCCGATGCGGACGGACTGGGTGCGGACGAAATTGGGGGCCTCCCGGACAATGATGAGACGGATCACTGCCGGAAGCATGCACGATCGACCGGGCACCGTGCCACGGGTTCTCCCGGGCGTTTACTCGTCCGGCGGTCCGTTCTTGCCCTATCCCCAATCGGGTATGTCCGACGCGGCGGGTGGCTCATATCCCGGTTGCGAATTCTGCAACGCGATCCGCGATCCCCAGACGATGTACGACCGGAAGCGTGCCTGCACCTTGTCGTTCGCGGGCAGGACGTCGCGGGCGGTCGCGATCATCAGCTCGGCCCAGCGTGCCCGCTGCTCCTCGGTGAGCGCACGGTCGACGTGCCGGGCGACCATGTGGGGATATCCGCCACGCTCCTCCGAATACCGTTTGGGACCGCCTGGTCAGGCGAAGAAAGGCATCGGCGCCGCCCGCTGCCTCGAATACCGTTATCTCGCTCGTTGGGCCCGACCCTCCGCATCCCCGGCAAAGACCACCTCGTAGTGGCGCATCTCCTGAATATCGCCGATGTAGGGCCGGATGTGCGGCAGGAATTGCCTGAACTCGTCGCTACCGCGAAATCCCTGTTCGTGTCCCGCCAGCGACTCCCATTCGATGCGAAGGGTGTAGCTCGTCGGCTCCTCCACTGACCGCGTCAACTCGTACCCGAGACAGTGGTCCGAGGCGTCGAGCGATTCGCGGGCCCGCGTGTAGGCCGCTTCGAACGCCCGCGATTTCGCGCCGGCAATGGTATAGCGGATATATTCGACAATCATCAGTAACGCTCCTTTTCCGTGCAGCAAAAGTAACTGCATAGTAAGATACTATCATGTCAGATACAGACCGGGTCGATGCGTTGAGAGCGGAATGGGCACGGGAACGGCCCGACATCGACACCTCGCCGGTGGCGGTGGTGGCCCGGATCGGACGAGCCGCCCGTTTCCTGGACACCGGAATGGACGGCTATTTCGGCCAGCATGGCATCAGCCGTCCGAGTTGGGACATCCTGGCGACCTTGCGGCGGTCAGGACCACCCTTTCGCCTTTCGCCCACCGACCTCTACCGCGCGGTGATGCGAACGTCCGGCGCGATGACCCGGCGCATCGACACCCTCGAACGGGCGGGTTGGGTGACGCGCGGGCCCGATCCAGCGGATCGCCGGGGCATCATGGTGGAGTTGACGCCGGAAGGTCTCGCCCTCGTCGATGCCGTGGCCGAAGGGCACGTCGAGAACGAGCGCAAGCTGCTGGCCTCGCTTAGCGACGACGAGCAACAAACGCTGGCGGAGTTGCTCAAGAAACTCCTGCTCGCCTTCGAGCGGGAAGGTCTATAACCGTCGATGGACTCGGCGGATACGTCGCCGCGCGTATTGCTCGGACGCAAGAACGTGCGTCGCACCCAATCGTTGGCCAGCCGGTCCGGATTCGCTCTTGAGGTGGTACCGTGATGGCATGTTCTGTCAGCGGTGTGGCGGCCCAACCGAGGAACGGGAGCACGACGGCCGGTCGCGACCGGTCTGCACGTCGTGTGGCGCCGTCACGTACCTCGATCCGAAACTCGCCGTCACCGTGGTGATCGAACGTGAGGGGCGCGTCCTGCTCGGGAAGCGCGCGGAGTGGACACGATCGCCTGGCAGGTGGAGCTTTCCCGCCGGGTTCGTGGAACGCGGCGAAGTGGTGGAGGAGGCAGCGATCAGGGAAGTGCGCGAGGAAGTGGGGCTGGCCATCGAGGTCGGGCCGATCCTCGGTGCGCTCTCGGAACCTGGCGAGCCAGTGGTTCTCCTCGTCTACCCCGCGACATCGGCGGTGGGCGATCCCGTCGCGGGCGATGACCTGACCGAAGTTGGCTGGTTCGCGCCGGGCGCCCTCCCGGACCTTGCCTTCGACCACGATCCCGACATCCTGCGCCTCTGGCGGGAGTGGCGCGAGGTGCGCCCGAACTCAGGGGTGTGACGCATGATTTTGCGGGGGGCTTGGTCAGGAGGGTCTTGTAC
>JACCYX010000523.1 GCA_013696265.1 Chloroflexia bacterium | reverse complement strand
GGAGTGTCTCCTGCTCCGCCTTGCGGTTCCCTTCGTCACTCCAATTTCAGTCTGCTCCCGCGGCGGTCCGCACTCCAGACACTTAACCCACGCGAAACCCACACGCTGGGTCGCGTGTGGGTTGCTGGCGTTTGACGGGCCAAGTACGATGGAACTTGGGGCCTGGTAGACAACCAGCCGCGTTGACGGACGCGGCCGGAATGGGAAGACGCGGTACAGCGACCCATGAGCATCGAACGCTTCGCGGACCAGCTTCGCCGTCATCGTCAGGCGGCGGGAATGACGCAGGAAACCCTGGCCGAACGGTCCGGGTTGAGCGTGCGCGGTATCAGCGACCTGGAACGAGGGGTCAAGCGGCGTCCTCACCCGGACACCATCCGGATGCTCGCCGCCGCCCTCGACCTCGCGCCAGAGACGCTCGCGTCATTCCGCGAGTCGGCCACGCCCCGGTCGCCTCTCGCCCCCGCGGCATTGCCTGTCCCCCTTACCGCCCTGATCGACCGCGAGGACGAGGCGCCGGCGATTGCGGCGTTGCTCGATCCGGGCGCCGGTGTTCGGTTGGTCACGCTGACCGGTCCCGGCGGGGTCGGCAAGACGCGGCTGGCGATCCAGGCCGCGATGGACCTGCGCGACGGGTTTGCCGATGGTGTGGCGTTCGTCGCCCTGGCCGGCCTCACCGATCCCCTCCTGGTACTGGGGGCAATGGCCAACGCGCTCGGCATCCGGGAAACACCCGGTCGCCCACCGCTGGACACACTGACGAAGGCGCTACAGGACCGCCAGGCGCTGGTGGTGATGGACAACTTCGAGCATCTCCTGGCCGCGGCGCCCGACGTGGCGTCGCTGCTCGCCGCCTGTCCCGGCCTATCCGTGCTGGCCACCAGTCGTTCGCCACTTCACGTTGGAGGTGAACATGAATATCCGGTCCGGACATTGGCGCTGCCCGATCCGGTTCACCGGCACTCGCCCGCCGAGTTGACGGGCGTGCCCGCCGTCGGGCTCTTCGTCCGGCAGGCGCAGGCTGTCCAGCCGCTCTTCGTGGTCAACGAAGCGAATGCCGCGGCGGTGTCGGCGATTTGCGCCCGGGTCGATGGCTTGCCGCTCGCCTTGGAACTGGCGGCGGTGCGGATGAAAACGCTCGCGCCGCGGGAACTCGAGTCGCTCCTTGGGAACCGGCTCGGTGTCCTGACCGGGGGGCGGCAGGACCGCCCCGCCCGCCACCGCACGATGCGCTCCACGATCGGCTGGAGCCACGACCTCATGCCGGGCGATGAGCAGGCGACGTTCCGCCGCTTCGCCGTGTTCGCGACGGGCGCCACGCTCGAGTCGACGGCGGCGGTGATCTTCGATGGCGATATCCTAGCCGCGCTCGACCACCTGACCGCCCTGCTCGACCAGAGTCTGGTGCAGCGGTACGAGGGAACGGACGGTCAACCGCGATTCGCGATGCTGGAGACGATTCGCGAATTTGCCCTGCACCAGCTCGCCGCCAGCGAGGATGAATCGCTGGCGCGCGCCCGGCACGCGGCGCATTTCCTCGACCTCGCCGAGCAGGGGGAAACCGGGCTCACCGGTCCAGACCAGGCGGCCTGGATGGCACGGCTGGAAACCGAGTCTGGCAACCTGCGCGCCGCGCTGGGCTGGTCGATCCAGCGGGGAGACGCTCAGGGCAGCCAGCGGTTCGGGAGCGCGCTCTGGCGCTTCTGGTCAGCGAGTGGCCGCTTGAACGAAGGCCGCGACTGGCTGGACCGGGCGCTGGTGCTGAATCCCGGCGACCAATCAGCCGTCCGCGCCCAGGCGCTCCTGCGGCGGGGCAACATCGCTGTCGACCTGGCCGACTATCCGAGCGCACGCGGCCTGTATCATCAAAGCCTTGACATCTTTCAAACTCTTGGCGATGACGTCAACGTGGGCCGCGCCCTTGGCTCCTTGGGACTGGTTTACGCTAACCAAGGCGAGTACGCCGCCGCCCGTGCGGCGTACGAATCTGTTTTGGAGGTCTGCCAGGAGCACGGATGGAGACCTGGCGAAGCGCTGGCATTGTTGAATCTGGGAAGTGTCGCAGTCGCCGAAGGTGATTACACAGGCGCTCGAAGTGTCTACGATGCCTCGCTAACGATTCGGAGAGCCTTGGGCGATGCGGGCGGAGTCGCTTGGGCGTCATACTGGCGCGGTCGCCTGGACCGCCTCGACGGTAGGACTGGCGCGGCGAACGCCTGGTTGACCCGAGCACAGGCGGGGTTTCGTGAGGTGGGCGACCAACTTGGGATCGCATACGCGATGAATGAGCTGGGCTATCTTGCCTCCGACGACGGCAACGATCGTGCGGCACTAGCCTACCACCTCGACGCCTTGCGCGAACGCGAAGAGGCCGGCGCCATCCAGGAAACAGTCGATAGCCTCGAAGGCATCGCGGCTGTTGCAATTGTCCAGCTTCAGGTGGAGCTCGGGGTGAAGCTCTTCGCGGCTGCTTCCGAGTGGAGAAAGACGCACGGTGCGCCTCTTTTACCCGCGCTACGGAGCACGTATGAGGGTCGGATAGCGCAAGCCCGCTCCAAGTTGCCATCGGCTACATTCGTGCGAGCATGGAATGAAGGCGAAACCGCAACCCTTGATGAGGCAATCGCTCTTGCGTTCACCATGACACAGTGAGTCCAATCCCGATCGGCAGCGGCACCTTGGCCGACGGTCGCGAAGGGAACTCGCCCCCTCGCGATACGGATTACGCAAGGGGGCGAATCTACCAGCAGTGGCCGCCGCATCCAGCGCCGTCTATGTCTACTTGGTACCCGGCCAGGAAAACCACCGCCGGTACGTCGTCGACATTGCCGTACGTGTGATTTGCGCCCACATTGGCTGTGCCAGCCGAGGCGCCCTGTTGCGTGATGGAACTGCCTTCCGGCACGTAGACGCTCTCGCCGGACTCCAGTGTGCAGGTGCGTATGCCGGTGGCCGCGTCCTCGACGCAGGAGAAATCCTGGTTTGCGTTGCAGGCATCATTGGTCGCGGCCCCCGGCAGGAGGTCTGCGGTCACCGTCGTGGTGGCATCCACGTTCACCAGCTCGTAGCAGACCGCGCCCGATGCCACCGTCAGCACGAACTCTCCCGCATGAATGTGAGCTGGGGGCGCCGGGACATTGGGCCCGAACTCCACGCGCATCAGGTAGAGGATGTGCGGCTCTGACGATGCGTCCGCGGCTGGGTACTCGACCACATCGATCGGGATGATTTCCGGACCCGCAGCCAGCGCCTCGGGTGATGCCGGGGTCGTTTGCGCCGTGATCGAGCTTGATACCCCAAACCACCCGGCCGTGGCGACGAACAGGATGCTGAGGACAATCCAGGATTTGCCGGGGGTGAACATCGAAACCAGTCGACGCATGACCAGGTCCTCTCACGAAGAAACGGGCGACCGATATCCGCCTGGGTCCCGTCCTCTCATGGAGCCTGTGGCGCCTTAATTCCCGACCGGCGGTCTCTCCGGTGGCGTCACAGACCTCATTGCACGCCATGCCATCGCCACAATTGCCCACTTGTTGATGACGGTGTCTCATCGCATCATAGCAAAGTTTCGTCGAACCTCCATCGTGTTTCGTAAAGCGCACGTCTTCGCATACAATGGATTGCATTCTGGGACACATCGAACTCCTGCCTGCGTCGCCCGTTCGGGACCTCGTCATTGACTCGATGTACGCGCCATTCAGCATCCGGATGGGGAGGTTGGCCGTGGATTCAGGATTCTGGAACGCCATCGAACGGCTGGAGCGACTCTTCTACGTCACCAGCAACGCGGCGATGAAGAAATTCAAGGACAAGCACGGCGAGGATTTCGAGGCCAGGCTTGTCGAAATGCTCGGCGATCGCCTGTTCTACATACCGGACGCGCCAGCGGATGTCTTCGACGCGGTTGGGGAATTGCCCGCGGAGCTGCAGCGGCACCGGTCGATCCGGGGCGTCGTCATCCTTGGCGACTACGCGACCGTTCCATCGCGCAGGATCGAATGCACCGATCCCGCGCTGCTCCAGAATCTCCACGCGTCACTTGCCAACCCGGGCAACGACGATGACGCCTGGTGGGTCTGGAACGACGACCTCTATGGCGATCGGATCGGCAACTTGTTGCCCGAGTTGCCCGTCTCGCGATTGCCAATCATCCCGGCGATGGTCGGGGCTCCGTTTGTGCCGTCGGCGCGTCCCTCGGCACTCGGCCTGCGGGCGTCGGAGTTCCCGTTTGCCGATACCATCTACGGGGATTTACTCGATCCCCCCGGGGCGATGGAGCAATCGCCCCCGCTCGCCATGTCCGGTCCAGCTTCCTGGGACGGACCAATCCTGGATCCGAGCCAGTTGGCGACCGACTGGGTCTACCTGGTGCTCCACGGCTTGTCGGGCGCGGATATGGAACTCACGGGAACCAGCGGCCCGGGGTGGCGGCCGGTCGCGATCGACGGTTCCGTGGTCGGCGGTGCGTGGCAGGCCCCGGCGGTTGCCTTCGGCGGAGTTTGCTGGGGCGCGCTGGTGGCCGATCCGATCGCCCGGTATGCGGGGCCGGGGAGCACCGTCGAGGCGCGTGCGATCGAAGAGTCCTTCCCGCTGGAGTTCATCGACCATGGCGCCAATGCGTTTGTCGGGTTCACCGCCCTGCATCACATACCGGATGTGCCGGTTACCGATCTCATCCTCGGCGCCCCGATCCACCGGTATTTTTGGGAGAACGTCACGCAACATGGGCTGGCCCCTGCGGAAGCGCTGTTTCAGGCCAAGGTGACGTTCATCCAGGATCTCCTGGAGGATGCCGACTCCCTGGCCCTGGCCGAGGAAATGAAGGCGTTTTGGTCAGCCACCTGTATTGGGTTTGGCTGGTAGAGGCGGGAGCGACGAATCGATGACAGACCTAACGAATGGCGACACCATTTACATCGATCGCACGACTCGCACATTGTCCAGGGAGGAAATGGCGATCGTCGACGAGGTCCTTGGCGTCCAGATGCCAGGCTACCGGGTCGTGCCAAACGCTCGTTCGGCCGATTCCCAGGCCAATGTGTCGGCGCGGGACTTTTCTCCACCGCTTGCCGACCTTAAGGTCCACTTTGGCAGGCTCGCCAGGTCCGGCGCCACCGGCGGCGAACGCCCGCCGTCGCCACGGTCCCTCGTCGATCGGGGCGCCGATCTCCGGATGTACCGGGTCCGGCACGAAGACTGGCCCGACGAGGTAGCGCCGGTGACCGTGATCGTCTCGATGCGGGAAAGGGATCGCAAGGTCATCGCCTCTTCCTGATACGGAGTTCGGGGAGACACTGTGCGAAACACGCGCGCACCCGCCGCTACGTCATGCCGAGCGGAGCGCAGCGGAGTCGAGGCATCTCTCGCCGCAGCGACTTGGGCACGGTGTCCGGAACCATCAGCGTGTACGCGAACTCCGTATCAGACACCCGCCCTCAGGCATACCTCCACCGGCCCTGGCGATAGCCTCCATGGGGCGTCTTGGGTCAATGC
>JACCYX010000497.1 GCA_013696265.1 Chloroflexia bacterium | reverse complement strand
ATCCGGTAGGATGTGGGGGCAGGAGAGACAACCGGGTTTCGTAGGGGAGGGTTAGCGAGCCGTGAAACCGATCTCCGCTACGACACGCGGCTCGCGTATGCCCTCCCGCGCAGTCTCGGTGGTGGGGTTCGCCTGAGGTTACGTTTCCCGTCACCGCATCGTGACGAGCATCACGGGAGGGCATACGCGGACAACAACGGGGTGGCGGAGGTGTCCTTCACGGCCCGCTAGCCCTCCACTACGAGACTGCAAAGATAACCCTCAGCCATGAAGAGACCTGGCACTACCCGGCGTCCTGATCCTCGGCGTCAAGTACACCCAGATCGAGCAACTGGCGGGTCAGAAACGCATTGTTCGCCATGATCAGCTTGATCGCGTAGGTCGACGCCGCGCCCGCGGCCGCGAACCCGGCTGTCTGCAGTTCCTCCTCCACCGTCTTGCCGGATTCGTCCGCCGCTTCCTGGGCTTCCTCGTGCAACAAGTCGTTCAGGTAGCCATAGAGTTCGGGTTCGGTCATTCCCAAAATGCCGTCCGGGACATGCTGTTCCAACGTGCCATTCCCTTCGTTACGCGTTCTCGTCCGCCGGGGCGGGGCGTCGATGCCGTCCGCTCACCCCATTCCAGTATGAGGCAGTTGCGGCCACGCTTGTACTCGACGCCGGAACAAGATCATCCTGTCGACAACATCGGCGCCAGGCGCCAGCCGGTGGCGGCTCGACCTTGCGATCAGGAACGGGATTGCTATACTCGTGGTGCCTGCGAGTTCGTCTTCGACGAGCGCCGTACGCACTCCAGCGGGCCAAGTGCAACTTTCCTTTCATGACCCCACAGGTGTTGGGGAAAGGAGTAAGGCGCATGACCTATGTCATCGCTCAACCGTGCATTGGCACCAAGGACGCATCGTGCGTGGAGGTTTGCCCGGTCGATTGCATCCATTCGGACGACGACCAGGAACAGTATTTCATCAACCCGGCGGAATGCATCGATTGCGGAGTGTGCGCCGAGGTTTGCCCGGTCGAGGCGATCTTCTTCGAAGACGACGTTCCCGAGCAGTTCGTGGAATTCAAGGCCAGGAACGCCGCCTACTTCACCTAGCCAATCCGCCTCGACATTGAGATACGCAGCGCCCTGGTTTCAGGGCGCCGCTTCTCGTTGGGGACCGTGGCTCGAGGGCACGGGGATAGTGCGGCGCGGCAGCCGAGAACGGGCGGACAACAGGATCGACCAGATTGCGGTTGCGGAAAGGTCCTTCATGGTCGATCCAGGTCCGCCCGTACGGATTCCGGTGTATCACCTGATCATCCAGATTCCGGAGCGGTAACTACCCGGAGGCGACCGGGGTGGCGGCCGGGTCATCCGTCGACTCGCCATTGGGCGCCTCGGGCAGAGGCGGCAGGGAATAGCGCGCGGTCCAGATGCCATCGGCGTTGATGATGTAGACCGTTCCGGTGGACTCGTCGACGATCACGTCCTGAACGCCGTCGAACGGCGCCAGCACGTTGGCATCTCCGGTCGAAATTCCCATCGGCAACCTGAGCTGGGCCGCGTTCCCGCCTTCCAGGTCGAAGGCGACAATCCGGCCGTCATCGCCAGCCTCGTCCTCGACAGCCTCGTAGAGGTAGCCGGAGCCAACTTGCCCGACGAGCGCAACCGCCGTGTCCGGCTCGATGTACGACGGTTCCACCTCTTCATCGAGGTCGCCCAGGTACATCTGCTGGATCGTGCCGTCATCGAGCAGGATGTACACCCGCCCGTCGAAAATGGCCACGTCGCTTGCGCTCTCGATGCGGTCGCGCGCGCCCGTCAGCAACCAGTCACGCGGCACGGCTTCGCCTTCCGCCGAGTCGATCGTGAACCGGTAGATTTGCCGGTACTGCGCTTGGAGCAGATAGATCGAGCCGTCGAACGCGGCAATCGGACCCGGCGTCCACTCCTGGTCGTTGATCCGTCCCAGCGGGACCGCTTGCCACTCCTGGGACTCGACCGGCAGCATGAAGACGGTCATCCCATCGGTCACGTAGAGTCCCTGGACATCGAAGGCCACCCCCCACAGGCTCCCAACCGGTGTGCCGGCGATCGATTCGCCCTCCGAGAGGATGGTCACCAGCTCGGGACTGGCGCCCTCGGGATTGGGTCGGTATTGATAGAGGCTGCCAGCCACGAAAAAGACCCCAGCGGGGGTGTAGACGCCCTGGACCCGGGCTTCGCCAAACTCTTCCGGCAAACTGCCGATCCGCTGAGCATCGCTCATCCGGATCACGTTGGTGGCGTCGTCCAGCAACTCCGTCACCGCCTGCTGGCGCTGGTTGAGCACATCGTCGGCGACGCCCAGGTCCCGCGCGGCATCGATTTCCCGCTGGGCGGTCGTCAACTCGGCAACGATGGCGTCGTTGCCGGTGGCGTCCTGGGCCTCGACGATCCGCCGGTCGATCGAGGCGACAGCGGCCTCGACATCGACGTCAGGCACCAGGTATTCCTCGCGAATCCACAGCCCGCCAAGCACGATCCCGGCCACGATCATCAGCAACAGCGGCCAAATCCAGGCCGCCCCGATGATCGGCAGCCGCGGCAGGTTGTGCCGCCAGCTGGGATCCCCCATGTAGTGGCTCTGGCCCCGGAAGACATCGACGCCATGCGTGCCGATTACCCCGTACTCGGCGGCCGGTGTGGGACGACGCCAGCCAGCACCCTTGCCCGGAGCCGGCTCGAGCGCACCCTGCAGGCGATGGATGGCACGGTCCACGCGCGGTTGGCGACGTGGCCGTTGCGGTTGTGGACCATTGCGCGCGCCACGTGCGGCGGCGGGCGAGGCTGCCGTGCCCAATGCCCGGCCGGGGTTCCGGGCTGGTTTCAACTGGCGGGTCATCGCCGTGCCGTGTCGCCAGGAATCCTTCAACCGCCGGCCGACATCGCCCAGGGTCTGGATTTGGGCGGTGTTGGGCAAGGGTGGAAAGCCAACCACGGCCGCCGCGGCCGACGGCAAATCCCGATCAATCACGACCTCCCGGAATGTGTCGAGCACGGCGTCCGGGTCTCGATGGTGGAACCAGGACAGATCATCGAGCGAATGACCGGATTCAACGACATCCTCGATATAGGCGCGGCCGGTGCGGGATGTGCACAGGATGATGGTATCGCCGGCACGAACCTCCGTTTGGGCCATGAGCGGCGCCGTCCACGATGCATACCCGAGCGGCTCAGCCTGGCTGGCGGGACTTTCGGCTTGCTGGTAATCGGGAAACCACGACGCGAAATCGGGAACGGTGTAGGTCAGGCCATCTTCGACAAGCATGAGCTGGCCGGGCGGCAGGTAGGCGATCGTGGCTGACTGGTCTTCGAAAACCAGGGCCATCACCCCGATCAGGGATGGCTCTTCCGCGTCAGAGGCGAACGACATGTCCCGGTTCTTGCCGAACACGACGCCATTGGCGGCGGCACAAGCTCGCCCCAGCGCCTCGTCGGCGGGCAGGTGCCGGAGCCGGCGCAACTCGGTGAGGATGATTTCACGGGACTGGTTGGCAAGTTCGATGCTGTGCCACGCGCGGGCCACGGGTTCCGTGGCCACGATGTACCCGCGCCGGCCGGCTCCCGGAAACCCAGCCAAATCGACCGTGATCCATTGGCGGGCATCGGCGGGGGCACCGCCGGCCACCGCGAATCCGACTGAGGCTGGAGACGTGAGGGTCATAGCCGCTCCTGCCTCGGAGGTCCGAGTCTCGGCGACGGTATCGACCGTCCTGAACGCTGGCGTCCAGACGACTGACAGGATTCATTCAACAGGTGTGACCGACTCTCTCCCTCGTGGGGCTATCGTTCGTGTCTGGCCGACTGCCGCGTACGGCCACCACATCGTTCGAGTATAGCCATCCAGCACCAACCGGGTCGAATGTGCGTCACCCGCCGGACAGCGGGAAGCCGTGCCGCGATGCACTATCGC
>JACCYX010000533.1 GCA_013696265.1 Chloroflexia bacterium | reverse complement strand
GTCCCGGGCGCCGTTTCTGTGCTGGCACATCGCCTCACTCGATCTCCATGACCTGAAGGTTCAAGGAGGAATCGGAACGTACGGAACTGACAATTGCCCGTGTGCGAAGGTTTGCGGCGTTTCAGGCGACAATGGGAGTGAGTCATATGCGGAGCCGGAAAGGTTGGGAAGCCGATGACATTCCTGCTGGTGCTGTGGTACGCCGTGCTGACCATCATATTGATCGCGGCATTCGCCTTTACCGTGCGCGGCCTGATGGGCGTCAGGTTCTCGTTTGCCCGGCTGGTCATTGCCGGAGGCGTTGCGTTCTTCCTCGGCGCCTCGGTCGATGAGTCAATCAGGGACGCGGCGCTGGACGGGTACGGCGGAGCGTTTCCCTCACTCTGGTTTTACTTCCTGGGCATTGCCATCGCGCTGCTTCTCGGCATGGTCTTCCTGGTCATTGCCGAGGCGCTCGTGCCCAGCAACAACATGCCTGGGCCTATTTATATGGTGCGGGCGTTCCGGCGTTTGCTCAAGCGGGCGGCCAGGTATTCCCAGATAGCGCGCATCATATTTCGCCATGGCCTGAGCGCCTATCTCGGCGGCGGACGTCGCGCCGAGCTAAAGTCATCAGAAGGACGCGCGGAGCTTGCTCGGCGGTTGCGGCTGGCACTCGGCGACGGGGGTGTCACGTTCGTCAAGCTGGGCCAGATTCTCTCGACCCGACGCGATTTACTCCCCCGGGAGTTCATCAATGAATTGAGCTCGCTTCAGCATCGGGCGGCGTATGTGCCGTGGGAAGCGATCGAGTCCACGCTTCTCGAAGATCTGGGAGGAGATGTTGACGATCTCTTTGCCGGATTCGAACGGGAGCCGTTGGCCGCGGCGTCGATCGCCCAAATTCACGTCGCGCGATTGAGGTCCGGCGAAGAGGTGGTCGTGAAGGTGCGTCGGCCTGGGATCACCACCCAGGTCGAGGGGGATCTGGACATTGTCGATCGACTCGCACACAGGCTCCAGCGCAGCACGTCTTGGGGACGCAGGATCGGGGTTGTCGAGCTTGCGGATGGGTTTGCCACAGCGTTGCGCGAAGAACTCGACCTGCGCGTGGAGGCGCGGAACCTGGCAATCGTCGCCGCGGCAACCAAACAACGAAAGGACGACACGGGTCTGCATATTCCAGTGCTGTATCCCGACCTGAACACCGCACGGGTGCTTGTGATGGAGCGGATCGCCGGTGTCCCGCTGGGAGACGCGGCGACCGAGATCGCCGAGCGCGGTCTGAATCCATCGTTCCTCGCTCAGACGCTCCTGAACTCACTTCTGAGGCAGATTGTGATCGACGGAACGTTCCACGCCGATCCGCATCCAGGCAACGTCATGCTCCTTGACAATGACATGCTGACGCTGCTGGATTTCGGATCGGTGGGCCGGATCGACGGCGTGTTGCGAGGCGCACTGGTTCGGCTGATTCTCTCTTTCGATCAGGGAGACCCGATTGCCGCGAGCGACGCCCTGCTCGATCTCGTCGAGCGACCGGATGATCTGGATGAGTATCGATTGGAACGAGCACTCGGGCAGTTCATGGCACGGCATTTGTCGCCGGGGGTCGCCCCGGACGTGCGAATGTTCACCGACCTGTTCCGGATCATCGCGGATTTCGGCTTGGCAGTGCCACCGGAGGTTGCGGCCGTCTTCAGGTCCATTGCCACGCTCGAAGGCACGCTCACCCAAATCGCACCCGGCTTCAATGTCCTCGGTGAGGCGCGGTCTTTTGCCTCCGCGTATCTCGGTGAGCAACTGCGGCCGCGTGCGTTGCAAAGGACACTTATCGATGAGCTGACATCACTCCTGCCGCTTTTGCGGCGGCTGCCCCGGAGAGTGGACCGGATTGCGACGGCCCTCGAGGAAGGGCGACTCAATGTCAATATCCGCCCATTCGCCAACGAGCGCGATCGGCAAATAATTGGCGCCTGGTTGCACGAGGTGCTGTTGACGATCCTCGCGTCCACAGCGGGAATCATGTCCGTGATCGTGCTTGGGCAGGATGGCGGTCCAAAAGTTACTGCCACGGTAAGCCTGTACCAATTAATCGGTTACGCATTGCTGGTCGTGGGACTCATTCTCGCGATGCGTGTTCTGGTCCTGATCTACCGGCCAAATCAATCCTGATCCCGATCAATTGCTGGAGCATTTGCAGACCCGGGACTCTCCGGTATTTCTCCCGGTGCTGCACCAGCGATTCACGCCGTTGAGCCTCCTGTCCCGGGTTGTTGCCGCTTGTTGAAGGCACGCGAGATACCGTGGATGAGACGGACCGCGAAGCGGCGGAGAGCCGTATTCGCCGGGCGTACCTGCTTTCACCGCCTGTCAGGTCACTGCCAGGACGATCATCACGACGATCAGGCCAACGATCGTCACCACCGCGGCGGCCAGGCCGATCGCCAGGTTCCCATGCTCATCGCCGGTCGGCTCGGTCAAACGGGCGCTTGCGGGCGCGGGATATACGGCAAGTGCGGCAAACCGGCTGGTGATTTCCCTTCGATTGTTCGATCGTGCCGCCGGAGTCTATCGTCATCTGGCGGTCGATCATGATCGATCGGATCTGGCCAACGAGTTGGCGGCGGTGGTGATGAATCGTGGCACGGTGCTTCGTGACCTTGGCCGGCCAGGCGATGCCGTAGCGGCGCATGACGAGGCGATCGCGATCTGGCGGGAGATGGTTGGGGAAGGCCGGACCGGGTTGGCCAATCACCTGGCTAGTGCGCTGATGAACCGTGGGATCGCTTTGAGCGACCTGGGTCGGTTGGGAGAGGCGGTGGCGGCCTACGACGAAGCGATCGCGATCCGGCGGGGGCTGGTCGCGGGGGGCCGAACTGAGCTGGCCAACGGCCTGGCCAGTGCCCTGATGAACCGGGGAAACGCGCTGCGCGACCTGGGGCGGTTGGCGGAGGCGGTCGCGATCCGGCGAGGGCTCGTCGCGGGGGGACGGACCGAGCTGGCCAACGACCTGGCCGGTGCGCTGATGAACATGGCGATTATTCTGAAGGAGCAAGGGGGAATCCAAGCTCTGTTCGTACCAGTCGGCAAGCTACCGACTGGTACGAACAGAGCTTGGATTCGGGTATGGTCCACGTGCTCCCGTCCCTCTTGCATGCCATACGATACCGGGTGATGCTCTTGGTGAGCCTTGGGCAATGGGACGATGTGGCTCGCGTCCTAGATCACGCCTGGTCGGTGCTGACGGAGGACGATCAACCGCCCAACGTTTTGGAGGAGATAGGGCATCTCATCCTACTTGTCGTCAGGCTGGCACCGCCCTTCCAGGAAGCTGTCGTTGCCAACCTGGGTGAGTGGGAAGCGCCGATGCGGGAGTGGATTGAAGAGCAAGGCTGATGGAGGAACAGGATCACTCCACCGCTGAGAGAGAGACGCTGACGAGTTCCAGCGGACCTGTCGTCAATACCCGGCGGTCGTTTGGGCGGTTTCTCTACCCCTTCCTCTTCGATCCTGACTCGTTCGAGGGGCGGGCCGCGTCGGCTCGTGGGGCAACCTGGCCCTCGGGAGCACGCACGGTGCCGGTTTGGGAGATGGAACCGTTCTCACCTGACGACCTGTTGGACCACGTTGCCCGCTATCTCAACCCGCCCGTCGAAGCCCAGGCCAAGGCGGTGCGCTGGCGGCTTGCGAACGACGCGCGCCAGTCTCCAACCGGCCTGGCGAACGCTGAATGGCAGCTGGTCATCAATGCTCACCGGAAGCAATCCCAGGCCATTCCGTTCACGATCGCTGATGTCGAGCTGACGCTGTTCAGTGTCGGCGTCGGCTTCGTGACCCTGTGCGTTCGCTCGCCAAGGCCCGAGGTGGCGACGTGGATGGACCTCCAGCACGCCTTCCGGTTCGCTCGCGGGCAGCGCGATGTCCTTGTCCGCGCCACCCGGCCTCAGGCGGGGGATCCCGGTGCCCCGTTCTTTCCGGCGTTTGCCGGTGGAGTCGATGCGCTCGATCCCGCCGGGTTCGGCACGATGTCCGATGTGCTGAATGGCCTGCTGCAAACCGCCTCCGTGAAGGAAGATCCGGGCGTTTGGTGGGATGAGGTCTTTGTTCCCGGCCAGCTTATGACTTTCGCAGGGTTGTTCGTTGGCGGGCTCGATGCAGAGGCTCTCGGGCTGCTCGTCTACCAGGTGCGGAATTTCTTCGGGTTCCGGCAACACCTCGCGCCAACCACCGCCGATCTCTGACTTGATGACCACCCCGGCGTTCTCCCGTACGTGAAGAATGCCTGGTTCACCCACTCGCTCGACGGTGGCGCATTCGTCTCGGGCGATTTGCCGGACACCCCATTCTTCCGCGACCAGCTGCCGGAGCATCTGCATAGCAGATATTACCTGTTGTTTTTGCTGGTGCTCCACCAGCGGTTCGCCCTGATGAAGCTCTCGCGAGATGTTGCCGAGTGCTGGCATGCGGACATGGATGAACGAAAGGAGGCTGAGCAGGAAGCCGCCGTAATCCGAATTCGAAGTGCGTTTCTGCTCTTCACGGCACGCGGGTATTTCGCCCAGGTTATGCAACAGGAACACCACCATCAGAGCTACCGGCGCTGGCAGGAGACGTTCCAGATCGAACGACTTTACCGGGAAGTGAGTGACGAGGTTCGGGAGATGTCCCGGCATGTGCTGGAGCGACGGACGCAGCGCATCGTCAATCTCCAGGCAGAGGCGGCTGCGAACGATCGCCAGGAGCAAGTCCGGGATCGCAGGCGCGAGGCATTCCTTAGCGTTCTTGCCGGTGTCCTCGGTGGTCCCGCACTCGTGCTCTCGTTCCTTGACGCGATTGGGCCGGTCAGCGTTGGGGCCGCTATAGCGGGGTCGGTGATCGGGATTGTGGGTGGTATCTTCCTCATCATCCTCTTTCTCCTTTGGCTCCAGCGCCAGTAAGGAGCAATTGGCGCTGGCACGATCACGAAGATGTTGTTATCAAGAAGCTGTGGACGGATACAGGTTGGTCCCGCTGGCTCAATCCGCAACCTCGCCATGGACATTTAAGGCGAGTCGTCTTCGCGTGCGCCGTGGGGTCAGGTGGCGGCCAGCACGATCATGATCACCAGCAGGCCGACGATGGAGATGGCCCCGGCGGCCAGGCCAATCACCAGGTACCCGTTGTCGTCGCCTGCCGGTTCGGTCGTGACCGCCGGCGGACGGTCAGTGGTGACCATTGCTGCCTGGAGCCGGTGCTTCTTCGGTCGTTGGTGACTCATGGTATCTCCCGCAACTCCAGGATGCTTGCCCAATGCCAACCGGGCCGATGATATCCACAAAGTGTAGCGGTGGGCAGTTGGGACGATGCGGCCTCCCCACTGTCCGCTAGAATGCGCCGCCGAGGAGGGGGTAGAGCAGCGCTTCCCAGCGGTCGGCCACGATCCCTCGATACCGTTCCTCGGTCACGATTCGGATCAGGCGGCGATGCTCCTCGTACCGCTTGAAGTTCTCGTCCCCGAGCCCAACCACGTCACGCCAGTGCATGAGCGGCCGCAACCCGACCGGAGGATTGGTGAACGAAACCCAGACATCGGTCTTCCATCGCTCCGGCTTGGGAATGTCGATCAGGATCGCGGTCGGGGAGACGGCTTCGCCGATCAGGTCGCCAAGCGCGGCCGAGAGTTGCAACTCCACGTTGCGGCGGGCGGCGGGACCGAACCACAGGTTGCCCAGGCGCCCGTAGAGTTCGAAGGCCCCGGCGCTGACTTCGACCGCTCGCTGGTGGATGGTGCGCGCGGCCAGCGCCTCCGCCAGGCGCCGGGTATTGGCCGCCATCGCCGGGGCGCGCATGGCGGCGAGGAGCGAGGCGTCGTCGTGACCGGTCAGGGAATGCGGCGTGATCAGGCCATCGACCAGGGCCTCCTGCACGGCCCGGAGTAGCATCACCATGCAGGCCCGGTTCGTGTGGTGCCAGTAGACGTTGTCGAACATTTCCTGCCGCGCGTTGATCAGCGAATGCAGGGAACTGACCCCCTTGTCGTCGATCGCCATCCGGGGACCAGGCTGCTGCCCGGCGGCGTCGGGGAGATCGACGATGGTGAGGGCGTTGAGGAGGCGGCGGGCATCCACCCCGCCGTAGGGCACCGAGCAGCCGTGTGCGTCGCGGGGGAGATAGTCGAGCTTGTCCATGTCCAGGGTGCCCGAGAGCAACCCGCGCAGGATGCGCTGGCCCGGTGTCAGGCCCTCGAGGTCGCCGTGGATCATCGCCGCCACGGCGGCGGGATCGACGTGCCACCTGGTTGACAGGACGGTCGCCACCTCGTCGCTCTCGATGATGCCGCGGCCGACCGCCTCATGTGACAGGATCGGCGCGCCCAGTTCCTCGATCGCGTGCGAATAGGGATAGTGCCCGATATCATGCAGCAGCGACGCCGCAATCACGGTTCGCGCATCCTGGTCCGTGAACCGGGACTCACCCAGCCGCGCCCGCAGGTGATGGATCGCCAACCGCGTGAGATGAAGCACGCCGATCGAGTGCTCGTAGCGGGTGTGCTTGGCGCCGGGCCAGACCCGGGAAACGAAACCCAGCTGCTGAATGCCATCGAGCCGGATGAAGGCCGAGGTTTCCATCAGGGCCAGATCCGGCGCGGTCAACTCCACCACATCGTAGAGCGGATCCCGAACCATCGACACTGGTCGCCAATGCACCGGGTCGTCCGGGCTCTCGATCTCGCGATACGTCATGCTGAGGTCCATCCCCATCGTCGTGTGCGGCTCGGTGCTACGCCTAACTCAGTACTGCGTCTAATTCAGATTGTCATGTTGAGCTTGCGAGACATCCCCCGCGCAGCGAAGCGATAGCGGTACAGAGGTTTCCCGAACGCCAGTACCGGCTGCGCCGTATCCAGCGTATCCAGCGGGGCCGGCCGGGATGTCTCGCAAGCTCGACATGACAGCGTAGGGAAGGCAGCGATGTACGTCAATTGGTTCTGGATGTTGTACACCACATACGATACCGGCATTCATTATCCCGGTGATGGGCAGTCGGATTGGGTAGTGGGATACTTCGGCGGATGTCGATTTACGTTTCTCCCGGAGAGTTTCGCCCAATGAACATCATGCGCCGGACTGTGCTCGCTGTCGCCGACAATGCCAGGGTAGCCGGCTTTTTTCGATCGAGCAGGCTGGCGCGGAAATTGGTGAGCCGGTTCGTCGCCGGGGAAACGGTCGAGACGGCACTGGCGGCCGCGAAGGACCTCGACGCTCGCAACATTACGACCACGCTCGATCTGCTTGGCGAGAACGTGTCGACCGCGGGCGAAGCCGCGGCCGCCGTCGAGAGCTACACCGCCATCCTCCGGGCGATGCGGGCGGCCAATCTCGAGCCCAACATTTCGGTCAAGCTGACGATGCTCGGGCTGGATTTTGGCGCCGAAATCGCGAGGGCCAACGCCGCCGCGATTCTCGACGTCGCCAGGGAAGTGGGCGGGTTCGTCAGGATCGACATGGAGGGGTCGGCCTACACCGCGGTGACGATGGAGGTCTTCGAAGCACTCCACGCCGCTTGGCCGGACGAGGCCGGTATCGTGATCCAGTCGTACCTGCGGCGCGCCGAGGCGGACGTGCGGCGCGCGATCGAGCTTGGGGCGCGGGTGCGTCTGGTCAAAGGGGCGTACGCCGAGCCGGAGTCGGTCGCGTTCACGAGCAGACTTGAAGTCGACGAACAGTTTGCGCGCCTGGCCCGGCTGTTGCTGGACGAAGGGCATTACCCCGCGATCGCCACCCACGACCTGGACCTGGTGCGGGCCACGATCGAACACGCCCAGCGTTACCGGATCGCGAGTGAGCGGTTCGAGTTCCAGATGTTGTACGGCGTGCGCCGCGATTTACAGGACAGGCTGGTCACGGATGGCTACCGGATGCGTGTGTACGTGCCCTATGGCACCGAGTGGTACCCGTACTTCACGCGCCGGATCGCGGAGAGACCAGCCAACGCCCTGTTCGTCGTGCGCCAACTGTGGGATTGACGCCCCACAATCGCCTAATCGGCCGCCCGCACCCTGATCGACTCCTCACCCGCGCCATCCCGTAACCCGGCTGCGGCCGCCTCCGCGATCGCCGGATGCTGGTCTGTCGCGTCGCGAAGCCGCTTCACAATGTCCAGGGGTTGGACGCCCCCGTCCAGCAACCCCATGATGTAGCAGGCGAGCGTGGTTCGCACGCGATCGCTCGGATACACCGTCAGGGAAAGCTGAAGCGATCGGACAGCCTGCTTGTGATGGTTCTTCACGGTCCAAACGCTGAGGCCCAGGTGGTTCGAGATTTCCTCGTAACTCATGCCGTAGGCCTGAAGCCGCAGGACTTCCTTTTGCCTCGGGGTAAGCGAGGCGCCTCTGTCTGCCGACACTCCGGAGATAGCCATTGTTGCCCTGCTTCCTTTCCAGTGCATGCGGAACGATGTCCAAGCCCTCTGGAACATGATGTGGAAGCAGCCGTGCAACCCGATGTGATCCCTACCTGAAACCTAGTCTAATCCAGCGCGCCATTGTCCTTCCGTGGCGCATTGGTCCTGTCCACGATCGGCCATGGGTCATGGCCACGGGGAATTGCGGACTGAATGGTCGTGACCCAAAAGTACCATGACCATTGGCGTGACGCTTCCAGCCTCTGCCTTGCGCGGCAATGGCACAATGAATGATTCGGCGAATGGCGGTTATGCGTTCGTGCGTTCGTCGTGGCAAGGAGCCAGAATGACCAGCCAGATTCAGGGCAAGATGATTTCACCCGACGCCGGAGAGCCGCTGGGGCATCCTCACAACGCTGGTGATGTGCGGGAGAAGTGCGTGCCCGTGCCGGAGCCATCGACGCTCGACCCGATGTGGCGGATCGTCAAGCGATTGCCCAAATACGCCAGGCTCTCGGCGGACCTGGTTCGTGATCCGCGCGTGCCGCGAGCCTCGAAGGCAATGTTGGCCGCCGGCGGCGCCTATCTCGTCTCCCCGATTGATCTGGTGCCGGGATTCATTCCGGTCGCCGGACAACTGGACGACCTGTACGTCATGCTTTTCGGCTTGCGCCAGGCGATGCGGAAGGGCCCGGACGATGTGATCGCGGAGCACTTCGCCGCCGTTGGCCTATCGCCGTCGATCGTCGATGAGGACCTGGCGACGATCCGCGCCTTCGTGCGTCGCGGCGTTCGGTGGTCGCTCAAGAAGGGCGGCCAGGCGCTGACACGGGTGTCGCGCCAGGCAACGACGTTTGCCCGGCGTGCCCGCCAGCAGAGGAAGGCTCACCATGACCAAGACCCGCTCTAATCGCGGCCGCCATCGCCGCAACCGTGACAAGTCGCCGGAGATGGCTGCGCCCGGAATTGAACCCGTGACGGAGGCGCCAGGTGAACTGGCCGGTCCTGCCCCCGCCCAGCGGTCGCCCGAGCCCCAACGGCCGGAACGGCTCGCCAGCGGAGAACGGGCGCCGACTCGGCGCCCCCCCGATTCCCGGCCGGAACCGGGAAACCCCCGGGAAAGGACGACGGAGGCGCCACGCCGCTCGCCAGCGTCCGGTTCACCCGAGCAGCAGCCGGCGCAACGCTTCAGTCAGGGCCGCGGCAACCGGCGACGCCAGCCACGGCGGCCCCAGTCGATGCCGACGATGCCGAACCAGGTGTTGAAGACGAGGGCGCCGATCAGCGGGCCACCGGGTCCGGTCGAGAAGAGGCGGCTGGAGGACATCTCCGGTCCCGAGGGGCCACTGCTGGGGTGTCCCATGCTGACGCGGACCCGTCTCCCTTTGCCAGTGGCCGGCGGACGGCCGGCACCGCGTTGCGCGCTGGCGTGGGCCGTGCATTCCGAAACCGAAGCTACCTACTGCATGGAAACGCACGACCTGACGCAGTGCTGGCAGGCGCATCCCGAGCGGCTGGACGAAATCAGGGAACGCCTCGCCGAACGCACCGCGGCGGATTGACTTTAACGTTGGGCCGCATGCGTACTGGATTGGTACGGGTGTTTGCGGTTCGCGGTGATGTCGTAGGGGAGGGCTAGCGGTCCCTGAACGGCGC
The DNA here is from genome assembly GCA_013696265.1 of Chloroflexia bacterium. Classification (GTDB taxonomy): domain Bacteria; phylum Chloroflexota; class Chloroflexia; order Thermomicrobiales; family UBA6265; genus JACCYX01. The sequence goes on along the minus strand of JACCYX010000533.1, from coordinate 1,308 downwards.
CTGGCCAGCCCGGATCTGGACCGCGTATGCCCTCCCGCGATGCCTCGATTCCGCACCCGACTCGACGTGGCGACGAAACAGGCGACAGATCGGTGACCAGACGGCACGGTGACGGCGCGATGCGGGAGCCAGAAGCCGGCTCGATCGGCCCGGACCCACGACCTGATTCCTCATGTGCATCACCCGTTACAAGTGCCATTCCACGTCCGTGTGCATCCAGGATTGCCGCAATGGTCGTCCGCCCAATCAGCCGCTCGATTGCGACCGGCTCGCGGCGGGGCGTTTGCCGTCCCACGGCGCGCGGGTGGCGATGTAGTCCGCCACATCGTTTGGTGAATGTTCCCGGAGGTTGAGCACCGGGTATTTGGGATTGTCCGGCAGGTAGAGGTGGAAGGTGAACTGGATCGGCTCGACGCGCTCGATCTCGGCCCACCAGGCGTAGAGCGCTGGCAGCCAGTCGAAGTTGGTGGCCCGGATTCGCCAGAGAGCGACCCCGGCCCCACGCTCGTAGGCGAGCGCCTCCCCGAAGTAGACCTTCGACCCGCCTTCCGCCTCGATGATCGCCTTCACGTCGTCATAGTGACGGGGCGAGCCCTTGAGCGAGAACCGGTAGCCTACGGGTGGCGGGGGAGGCTTGATCTCCATCGCCGCCTTCAACTTCGTCTTGCTTTCCCAGGGCAACAGCCGCATGCCGGATTCCCTCCAGATACCATTGTCATGACCAGGCGCGCGGGCGACGGACACGTTCATCGCACCCGCCCATTTCGATCGCCAGTGTACCGCGAATGGTTCTCCATACCGCTACTGACAGGAAGCACTACCAGCCATGACCGAACCCGCGCGCAACCTCGAACTCAAGGTGGAATGCGGCCCGGATGCCCTGGCCGCCATCCACAAGCGCGTTGAATCGCTGGTTTGCGCGCCGATCCAGCGCCTGCACCAGGTCGATACCTACGTCCGGGTCGAGCGCGGGCGGCTCAAGCTGCGCGAAATCCGCGCCGGCAGCGAACCTGCATCCATCGAGCGGGCCGAACTCATCGCCTACGCCCGGCCCACGGACGCCGGTTCCCGCTGGAGTTCGTATCAGGTGGTTCCCATCGCCGCCCACGCCGCGCCCGGTCTGCTGGCCGGTTTGCTGATGACCCATGACCAATTGGCCCGGATCGACAAGATGCGCCTCGTGGCCATCGTCGGGCAGACGAGGATCCACCTCGATACGGTCGAGGGTTTGGGAACATTTGTCGAACTGGAAACCGTGATTTCGACGCAGGACGACGCCGAGGCCATCGACGAACACCGGCGCGTCAT
>JACCYX010000486.1 GCA_013696265.1 Chloroflexia bacterium | reverse complement strand
ACCACCGGCCTGATGCTCGTTTGGTATCTGCGCTACGAATGGCGGCCCGCCATGCCGTCCCGGTTCCGTTCCCAATCACGCCTGGGCGGCGCCGGCGAGCTTCGCCCGGCGGAGTGATACGGAATCCGGATGAACATCGATCACTCCGCGCGGCGGCAATCCGGGCGGACGACAGATTTGACAAGACCTCGGTTTGCCAGATGCAAGGTGCGGTCGAATCAGGTCCGCCCGAACGGATTCCATTTTCCACACTCGACGCCTTGACAGACGCGTTGACGATCCGTTGACGCACCGTCCGTAACATCGCAATCGGTGATGAGCGCCGGCTTGAGCACCGGCATTCGACAGTCGAAAGGAGGGCACCCCACGCGGGTTCCTGGCAACGCTGGTACGGGGCAGACCGCCAGGCACCCGCGACCACTCACGCTTCAATCTTGACCGGCGCGGTGGAACCGGCCCAGACCAAACACCAACTCCCGCCGCAAAGCGCATTTCCTGAGACACATTGAACAAGAACGAGAGGAACGAAACGATGGCACCGCAAACTCTGGTGGAAGGTCCAACCGTCGCGAGCCGCGAGGCAATCGACCAATTTTCGATGGCGCTGCGTGGCGACCTCATCACGCCCGGCGACACCGGGTACGACGATATCCGCGCCCTCTACAATGGCATGATCGACAAGTACCCGGCCCTGATCGCACGCTGCCAGGATGTCGCTGACGTGATCGCCACCGTCAACTTCGCCCGCGACAACGCTGTCCCGCTGGCGATCCGGGGCGGCGGTCACCACGGCGCCGGCCTCTCGTCCGTGGATGACGGGCTGATGCTCGATCTCTCGCTGATGAAGGGGATCCGGGTCGATCCGATCGCCCGCACCGTCCGTGTCGAAGCGGGCTGCCTGCAGTCCGAGGTTGACCACGCCACCCATGCCTTCGGGCTGGCCACGCCGACCGGGACCGTCGGCAGCACCGGTATCGCCGGGTTGACGCTCGGCGGGGGGATCGGCCACCTGAGCCGCAAGCACGGGCTCACGAGCGACAACCTGCTGGCGGCCGACGTGGTGCTGGCCGATGGCTCGCTGGTGACGGCGACCGCCGATGAGTACCCCGACCTCTTCTGGGCGCTGCGCGGCGGCGGCGGCAACTTCGGGGTCGTGACCTCGTTCCTGTTTCGCCTCCATCATGTCGACACCATTATCGGTGGGCCCATGCTCTGGCCGCTGGACCAGGCCCAGGACGTGATGCGCTGGTACCGGGATTTCATCGCGGACGCGCCGGAAGAGATCAACGGATTCTTCGCGTTCCTGACGATCCCACCCGTCCCGTTGTTCCCGGAGGCGCTCCACCTGCAGAAGATGTGCGGCGTGGTCTGGTGCTCCACCGGATCCCTGGAAGCGGCAAACGACATCCTGGCGCCCATCCGGGCACAGATCCCGCCGCTGGTGGACGCGGTGCAGCCGATGCCGTTCCCAGCCCTGCAATCCGCATTCGACGCATTGATTCCGGCGGGGCTGCAATGGTACTGGAAGGCCGATTTCGTCCGCGACCTGCCCGACGAGGCGATCGCGAAGCACATCGAGCATGCCCACAAGATGCCGCCGTTCCAGTCGACCACGCACTTCTACCCGATCAACGGGGCGGTGCATCGGACCGGACGGAACGAGGCGGCGTTCAGCTACCGCGACGTGACCTGGGCCCAGGTGATCGTGGGCATCGATGCCGATCCCGCGAATGCAGCGGCAATCACCAACTGGGCAAAGGCGTATTGGGAAGCGGTTCATCCGCACTCGGCCGGCGGCGCTTACGTGAACATGATGATGGAAGAGGGGCAGGAGCGGGTGCGGGCAGCCTACCGCGACAACTACGACCGCCTGACGCAGGTGAAGCGCCAGTACGACCCGGCCAACCTCTTCCGCATCAACCAGAACATCAAGCCCGCCAAGTAAGCGGGCGTCGACCTGGCTTCGCAGGTGGGTTGGCCAACCCACCTGTCGTGTCCGGTTACCAACGTCTCATCAAACCGTCATTCCTCCTTCGTCGGAATGACGGTTTGATGAGAACCCGCCGCCCACCCGACCCACTCGTACTCGTACTGGCCGGTCTTGTGCCGGCCACCCAGGAG
>JACCYX010000479.1 GCA_013696265.1 Chloroflexia bacterium | reverse complement strand
GCGAGCTTCGCCTGGGTGACCGCCGCCGCCGCGACCGAGATACTCTGGCCCACGATCGCGGTGACGATCCCCTCGAAGACGGAACCGTCGCAGTACGGATGCAGACCGGGATGGCGTCTGGCGATTTCGGCGATCACCGGGTCGTCGTATAGAGGCAGGGCGATCGCACTGCCGAGAACGCATCGCCCCCACTCCGCATCCAGGTCCGGTGAGCCAGTTCCCGTTATGTCGAGCACGTCGCCGGTCTGGCGGGCGGTGCGCCAGGCGATCCGGTCCCCTTCCCAGCCAATCCAGGTCAGGGCGCCATCGTGCCAGCGGTGCCGTGGCGATCGCCCGGTCGTCCAGTGCACCGGCCCGCAGGTGACGGTCAACGAGAACGGCGCGGGAACCACGAGTGTGCGGCGTTTGGGGCTTTGCTCGTGCTGCATGCCGGTATGACGTGACTCCTTCGATACTGTGAGGTGCCTGGGGCCGTTGGCGTCCTCAAGAGCGGGTGCGCCTCAGGAATTTGCACGGCGTTCCTGAGCCAATCTGTGCTCGTGCTTCCAATGCGGATGGATGCACGGTCAGCGGAGTGCATCGCTTCGCTGCCGCAGCCGTACATGACCCTCCAGAGTGAGCCGCCCATGCAAAATCACCCGACACCACACTCCCTTCGAGCCCAGGCACAACTCTCACGAACGCACTGGTGTAGAGTGATGGCCAATGCACGGTCGCTCCCGCGGGTGGTGAGAGGCTCCTCCAATCGCAATTCCGAAACACGTCGTTCTGGAGAGAGAGGCAGACGGTGACCAGCCTCCCAAACCCGTTCTCGCGGCAGTCGCTGATGCTCAGCCTGATCGTGATCGGCGGACTCATCGTCAGGATCGCGCTCGCCCCGTACGGCAGCTTCGAATACGACGCCGCGGTCATGCGGAACTGGGCGCACATCCTGACGACAGCGCCGCTCGGCTTCTATTATGACCAAGCGTTCACACCGGATCACTTGCCGGGCGACCTGTGGATTCTCTGGTACGTGGCGAATGCGTTTCGGGCCGTGGGTGACGGGGATATCGACGGTCTCGAGTTTCTCCTGGCGCTCAAGCTCGTGCCGGCAATCGCCGATGGCGCCATCGGAATCCTGCTCTATGCGATCGCGCGATCGATTCGCGACGCACGCGCCGGGCTGGCGGCTGCGGCGATGTTCATGTTCAACCCCGCCTCGATCTTCCTCACTTCGACCTGGGGACAGTGGGATTCGGTGTCGATGGCGCTCGCGTTGCTGGCGATCGTGTTCTTTCTCCAGCACCGATATGTGCTCGCTGGACCAGTGCTTACCTACGCCATCCTCATCAAACCGCAATTTGGCATCCTGCTGGTGCTCCTGGTTGCCGCCTACGTCTTGTATGAACTGACCGCCAGGCCGCGGCCGAGCCTCTGGCGGACCGTCCAAACGATTGGCCTGACGCTTCTTGCTTCCGCCGTGCTCGCGCTCGCCGCGCTCCTCCCGTTCGGGATCGGCGTCCCACCGCTGACCACCCAATGGTCGCTGGTGGAACGCCTCGAATACTCGCTCGACCTGTGGACCGGTACCACGTTGCGGGCATTCAACGCCTGGATCCTGCCCATTGGCGTCGAGAGCGCACCTCCCGACAGTGTGGTGTGGGGTGCGTTGACTTACCAGGAATGGGGCGTGGCCGGGTTTGCCACCTGTCTTCTCCTCGCCGGGTTCGGATTCTGGTTGGCGTCTCGGGCGTCGTTCGCCACGGCGCTCATGACCCTGTGCCTGGCCGCCATGCTGGGATCGTTCCTGTTCACCACCCGGGTCCACGAACGATACCTCTTTCCCGCGCTCGTGCTGGCGATCCTGCTCGGCGCGATCTCCCGCCCGATGCTCGTCGCGCCGTTCGTCCTGACGGGAACATTTCTCGTCAATCTGGTCTGGGTCTACGATCTTGAGGAGCCTGACTGGAATCTGCTGGTGCTTGCGTCGGACACGATCAGGCTCATGGCCGCACTCAACCTCCTGGTGCTTGCCTGGACACTCGTGCCGCGGCCCTGGCAGTTGATCCTGTGGTCGCGATTACGGGATCGACTGTCGGGCGAGACAAAGAAAGGAGCGTCCAGGAGCAGACAGCGGCCCGCGCGCAGAGCGACCAGTTCGGTTCAGGGGACTGTCCAGATGGTTGCGTCCGATACGCGCCGTCCCTTTCGCCGTCATGCTGAGCGCCAGCGAAGCATCCAACGGAGCCTGTCCAGAGCGCAGCGTGGGATGCGAAGCACTCGCTGGCGTCGCCGGCGCCTGGTCTCAAGGACCATCAGTCCGCCTGCGGCGGATGCGCTATCGCTGGCGCTGCGCGCGGGGACCCTTCTCTCCGCTCAGGGTAACGGACCGGGGGAACCGGCAGACCTGTCGAACCGGGGCTGACGCCCGGAAGTGGGCTCCGCTTGGGCGCTGGCGAGCCGGGTCCAGAGCCAATCGATCACGACGTACGCCAAGGTGGACCAGGCCAACCCGGCCAGGATGTCGACGACCCAGTGGTTCGCGAGATAGACCACCGAGAACCAGAGCGCGACATTGTGGGGAAGCGCGAGTAATCCCCACCAACGGTAATACCGCACCGCGAATAGCAGGACCAGCCACGGAAACGCGGCGTGCAGCGACGGCATGGCGGCCACCGGGTGCGGACTCGTATTCTGCCAGATCGACACGGTGTCGAGTGCCCGGATCGGGGCCACGTCGATGGCGGCGGTGACCGACCCGGCTGGCCAGCCGATGCCGCTCACGACACCCCAGCTGTTGGCCAGCCATGGCGGCGCGGCGGGATAGAGCAGGAAGAACCCGAAGGCGGTGTAGGCCATGAAGCACAGCGTGAGCGTGAACCTCCAGAATCGCTCCTTGTCATGAACCCAGAGCAGGAAGCCGAACACGCACGGGATGCCGAAGTGAATCGAGTAGACGATCAGCGCCAGGTAATCCCACCAGTGGGGATCGCCCGGCGTGTAGAGCCAGCCCTGGAGGGTCGAAACCGCCTCGTGCCCGAACATCAGGGCCATGTCGAACTCAACGAGGGTTTCGACCCGGACGTTGGGCAATTCCTCCCGCGCGCGATCGCCCACCGTCTCTCCGCCCGTCACGAATTCGCCCGCCACGCCGCGCAGGAATTCGTACCCGAAGACGAGGAGGACGAACGGGATCCAATCGCGCAGGAACGGTCCGGCCCGGCCCAGCAGGATGGCCCCAATGAGCAGGAAGAGTGCCCAGTTGTCTGGACGGAAGGATTGGCCGCGCCAGACGAAAAGCGACACCGCCCCGCCGATGTAGGCCACGAACATCCCGAACACCAGCCAGCGAAAGAGTCGCTGCTTCCGCTCCTGACCGCCGGTGGCGGCGGGCGATTCCGTACCTGGCGCCGCCTCGAACGACGTGGCCGAAAACCGGCGGGCGAGTTGCATCGCGGGGCTGGTCGCAAACGTGTTCGCTGAATTGGGCTCGTGGCTCTCGACGATGGCGCCAGTTGCGGTCAACGTACTGTCTTTCGGTTAGAGGGCCGCGCTGGCCACGACTCCGCAACGCCAATCATGGCGTATACATTTCTTTAACTCTAGCGTCTTGATCGTGATGCCGCCCGGTTGGACCGCCGACTTCGGGTGGATGATGCACATTGATTTGGGTACGGCGCCAACCTCAATTTTCGTAACGCCTGCTGCACTTCGCTGCGGTGTTCATGCATTGTGGATCCTGTAGGGGAGGGCCAACGGGCCATCTGTTCCGACAAATTCAGAGATCTTGAGTCGCCCCGTGCAAGGGTCATGGCAGGAAACCCGAACGCATGATCGGAAATCGGTCGATTCGAGGCATCGAAGCTTCGTTCGAGCGTTCCGGCGTCGAACCAGCGCCGGGTCTCCCGGACAGGGCACCACAAGATGTTGTGGTTACGATCAATATGTCGGTTCAAATGGCCAACGGGCGCGTGAACGACACCTTGGCAACCAGGTCTTGGCCCGTGGGCGCCTGTCCAGAGCGCAGCGTGGGACCCTCTCGCCCGATCGCCATGTCACAACCTCCGACTCCAATTGCCAGATTCGAGGAAACGCAGCATCTCGGGAGGGTCCCACGCCGCGCTCTGGACAGGCGCCCGCGAGCAAGATGTCGTAACGCAGAACGGTTTAGCGGCTCGCTAGCCCTCCCCTACAGGATCCACACAAGCGCGAGCCATCAAAAAGTGTGCAACATGCCTGTCATATTGGTCCGATAGAGGTTCGGATACCGGCACCGGCAACATGACCTGTGTGCCGTCGCTCCAGTGGCCCATGAAGAGGTCCGACTCTTCAGTCCCGAGCGCGATGTCGCACATTGTGCCGGTCTCGGAGCAGGCAATTAGACCGTCGAGCGGCCGCCATAGACCGTACCAGTCCAGGGCATCCACCCCACCGCCCATACTCTCGCCTTGCGGAAAGAGGTGGTCGGCGATCAGGTCCGGCGAGCCATATCGATCGGTCCGCACCTCGATCAGCCGCTTCTGGCCGGTCGGCACATCGTCCAGCAAGCTCCAGATCGCGAGCGCGTCGCCATCACCGACGAGCGCGTCATCGCTCCCGACGACGACGTTCACCAGCAGGTTGCCGGGTGGCTGAAGGTTCTCCGGCAGCGGCACGCCGAATCCCGATGTCGTGCCGCACGTGCGGCAGCCGCCCGGCGCGACCACCGTCAGGCTCCGGGCCGGCGGCAAGCCCACATTCGGACTGGCGGCAAGGTAGGCAACACCCAGCACCCCGCCAAGCGAGTGGCCGACGACGTGGATCGCCGCCGGAGCCAGTTGCGCCTCATCGAGCCCCTGCCTCAGACCGGCGAGCATGTTCGCCTCAAAGGCCGACTGGTCAGGAACGAGGAACCCCGCTGGCTGGTAGTCGGGATAGATCACGATGTTGCCGCGCCGCGCCAGGTGCGTGATCCATCCGCGGTATAGCGCCGGACCACTCGCCCCAAATCCGTGCAGGAAGAGCACAACCGGGGCACGGGAACGCTCCGACCCGGACATGCCTTCCGGCGCGAAGACCCACGCGCCCGAAGGCAGCTCACCCACGCGCGAGATCACGACCTCGGCGAATGGGTAATCGGCACCGCCCGGCCCCTGGGACGGTTGCGGCGGCGAAGAGATCCCTTCCGCGAAAGCCATGACCGGCATCATCGTGGCAATCAACACCAGCAGCAGGGTAGTCACCACGAAGCCGCGGCAAACCGGTCCGTACCCCTGCATGAATCGCTCCTTCATCAGCTATCGCCCCTCCCCTGTTCCATCGTATAGTGCCCCGTGGCGACAGGCGAGGGCGGCACGATCTCCACGAGGTGGGCCGCCAATCGACCGTGTGACGCCAGGAAGGATCCACCCGCTCGTGACCGATACCGCCGTCGAGAAGAGGCCAGCCGACGGGGCCGCGCTCGATCCTGAACCCCCAGCGCCGAACGGCGAGCCGGTCTGGGAACGAGAACAGCCAGACGGCGGCCCCCTCGGCGCCCTCAAGACGCCGCTCTACCTGCGGTTCTGGTCCGCGATGACGCTGTCGCTCACCGGTGTCTGGGTCCGAATCACGGCGATGGGCTACCTCGTCTACGAGATCACCGACGACGAACTGAAGCTCGGCATCATCAGTTTCGCCCAGGCGGCCCCGGTGCTCGTCACCGGGCCCATCGCCGGCGCCCTGCTGGACCGG
>JACCYX010000463.1 GCA_013696265.1 Chloroflexia bacterium | reverse complement strand
AGTACGCGTCCGGGATTATCTTGGGCAAAGAGACGAACCAGCCGCAGGTGATCTACGGCAACGTGCCGAACCAGGGATTGATCGATAACCTCCCGGAAGGGTGCAGCGTCGAGGTCGCCTGCCTCGTCGACGCCAACGGGCTCCAGCCGACGGCCTTCGGATCGCTGCCGATGCATCTGGCGGCGATGATGCAGACCAACATCAACGTCCAGGCGCTGACGGTCGAGGCGGCGATCACCGGCAAGCGGGAGCACATCTACCACGCGGCGATGCTCGATCCGCATATGGCGGCCGAACTCTCGCTCGACCAGATCTGGCACCTCGTCGACGACCTGATCGACGCCCACGGCGAGTACCTGCCCGCCTATACGTGACGCAACGCGGGAGGCCACACGGGGCCTCCCCTACCGTGCCGGGTGATGCACATTGGACATGCACGTAGGGGCGGTACCCCCGGCCGCGAAGGACTCGTAGCCGAAAAGGGTGCAGGGGTGTCCGCCCGGTTCGCCGCAACCCCGATTCCGCCGTTCACCACCATTCGGGCGGACACATCCTCGACCAGCCCCTGGTTTGCCACATCCAATTCGCGGTCGAGAAAGGTCCGCCCCTACGGCAACGTTGCCGTGCTGCATACCGTAATCATCGACATCATGAAAGCGTTCGTCCGATCGCTTCCTTCCACTCGGCGTACCGGGATTCGCGTTCGTCGACTGACCACGTTGGTTCGAAACGCTTGTCGACCGCCCAGGATTCGTGGACGTCTTCGCGATCGGCCCAGACACCGACCGCCAGCCCGGCAAGGTAGGCCGCGCCAAGCACGGTGGTTTCGACATTGGCGGGCCGCACCACCGGCACCCCGAGCACGTCGGCCTGGATCTGCATGAGCAGATCGTTCCGGCTGGCGCCGCCATCGACCCGCAGTTCCGCCAGCGTGATGCCCGAATCGGCTTGCATCGCGTCGAGCACGTCGTGGCTCTGGAAGGCGATCGCCTCCAGAGTCGCCCGCGCGAGGTGGGCGGCCGTCGTGCCTCGCGTGATGCCGGTGATCGTGCCGCGCGCGCCCGAATCCCAATGCGGGGCGCCGAGTCCGGTCAGGGCGGGAACGAAATGGACGCCGCCGGCGTCGGGCACGGACGCCGCCAGCGGCTCGATCTCGCTCGAATCCTGGATGATGCCCAATCCGTCGCGGAGCCACTGGACCGCCGCGCCGGTCACGAAGATCGCGCCTTCCAGCGCGTAATCGATTTCGCCGCCGATGCCCCAGGCGATGGTCGTCAACAGGCGATGGTCCGAGGCGATCGCCTCACGTCCCGTCTGCATCAGCAAAAACGATCCGGTGCCATAGGTGTTCTTCGCCTCGCCGGGCGCGAAGCAGGCCTGGCCGAAGAGGGCCGACTGCTGGTCGCCCGCCACCCCGGCGACAGGGATCAATGCCCCGAACAGTGCGGGGTCGGTCTCGCAGAGGATCTCGGAATTCCCGCGCACCTCCGGCAGGAGCGACCTCGGGATTTCGAGATCGGCCAGCAGGTCGCCGGACCATTCGAGCGTGCGAATGTCGAAGAGCATGGTGCGCGAGGCGTTGGCGTAATCGGTGACGTGGCAGATTCCGCCCGAGAGATTCCAGATCAGCCAGCTGTCGATCGTGCCGAAGGCGATCTCGCCGGCCTCGGCGCGGCGCCGCAACTCGTCGTCATGGCGGAGCAGCCAGGCGATCTTGGTGGCGGAAAAATAGGCGTCGGGCACGAGGCCGGTGATGCGCTGGTAGGTGTCGGTCAGGTCACGCCGGACGATGTCGTCAACGATCGCGGACGACTGGCGGCTCTGCCAGACGATGGCGGGCGCCACCGGTCGGCCGGTCGCGCGGTCCCAGAGCACGGTGGTTTCCCGCTGGTTGGTGATGCCGATGCCGGCAATGTCGCCTGGAGCCACGTTCGCCCGCGCAATCGCCTCACGGGCGACCTGGAGCGTGATGTCCCAAATTTCGGCGGCGTCGTGATTCACCCAGCCTGGTTGCGGATAGTGCTGGGTGATCTCCAGCTGGACCGTTCCCACCGCCACACCCTGGCGATCGATCAGCACGGCGCGGCTCGAGGTGGTGCCCTGATCGATCGCCAGGATCAGCTTCGAATCCGCCACTCGATAGTCTCCTTCATTCCGCCGCGAGGTGTGTGGCCCGACCGGAACACCGGAACATGGTAGCGGAGGATGAGGGGCCCGATACGCCGGCTTGACGCCGGATACGCCGCTTTGGGGGATCGATCAACGAACGCCAGTCCGCTGTGGTGCGGCAACGGGTGAAAAATGAGCCGGCGGGCTCTCCATTGTGTCGGATACGGAAGCCGGGTAACGACCGCGGGAAGGTCGTACTGTCCGCAACGTCACTGCGGCGAGTGAAGTCTCGACTGTGCTCGAAATGAGGCGAATGCGGAACAGGGAGTCGTCAACCGGTTCTTAGCGAGCGGCGGAGGACGAGGACCGTCCCGGCGAACAGGGCCGTGGCCATGAGCGCCAACACTCCCGGCGCGGACCCGGACTGATCCCCGGAACCTGTCGCCGGGAGTCCCGACACAAGCGGCGGCGTCACGGTTGCCGGCGTGTCCGCCGTTGCCGTCGAAGTCACGAGTGTGGCCAGGGGGGCCGTTGCGGCCGCGGTCGTGGAGGTTGGGTTGGCCGGCAACTCCGTTGGGATCGCGGGTGCGGCGGTTGGCGTGACGGGAGATACCGTTGAGGGCACGGATGTGGTGGTCGCGGTCACAGACGGTTCCGCGCCACCCGCAAGGCGCACGACCTCCACCGTCACTTGAGCGCAGTGCTCGATCACGCCCGCCCCGCCGCCACAGGCCTCGTTCACGAGCAAGGAGCCGACCTCAACGTCGTCGCGTACCACGATGTCGTAGAACAGGACCGCCTGCACCGTGCCACCGTCCGGGTTGCTCAGGTCGAAGTCAACCCCGCCGGAATTGAGATCGGGTTGCGAGCATTCCCCGGTGGTGCACCCAAGGCTGACCGAGTTCGCGACGAGATCGGTGTCGCCAGGCAGCTCATCGGAAACTTCGATGACCTGGTCGGGGGCGACGGTTCCGGAGATTGAGACGGTGTAGCTGATCGTGCCGCCTGGGACGACCGTGCTGGCGCTGGCGGTTTTCGAGATGGCGTACGTCGCCGGAACTTCGGTCGGGGTTGCTGTGGGCGTGACCGGAGTCGCGGTTGGGGCACCGGGAATCGCCGTCGGGGTGGGTGTTGGCAGCGGTATTGTCAGCCCTACCCCGGCGCATTGGGCGAACAGTCCGGGGGAGGTGACGCACGCGAGGTTCTGGATGTTGTCGAAGGGCTCTCCCATGATCTCAACATCGTAGGTGAGAATGGCGTTGACTGGTCCATCGGTGTTCCGG
>JACCYX010000456.1 GCA_013696265.1 Chloroflexia bacterium | reverse complement strand
CCGGATCGCAACAACGGTGAGCAACGAACATCGTACCGGCTTCAGCAGGTGACTTCTCCATGAAGCCAGCCCAGGTGCGGTGTCGCGTTCTTTCCGATTCGGACCAGGTGGGTCGGCAGTGGGGATAGTAGTGGGAGACAGGCAGGTTATGATCGCCGGTACAGCGATGCACACGCACGACGGCTTGAGCACGGGAACTCATCGCAAGGGAAGGCGAGGCGCGGTGGCGCTCGTGTTCGCGACAGCGGCGCTGTTGATCACGATGCTCGCCCCGCTCGCGTCACCGGCGGCGGCCCAGTGGTCGCCGCCGCAGACGGTCTACATCGAGGAAACAGGACATTCGCTCGACCAGGTCTTCCTTGATGTCTGGCGCGACAATGGCAAGGAATCCTCCTACGGGTATCCGATCACGCCGGAAATTACGCTTGATAACGGTCACATCGTGCAGTACCTGCAATACGCTCGGTTCGAGTACTGGCCGGAAGGCGACGCCAACGGTCAGCAGTTCCACCTGGCCAATATCGGCGAAGAGCTGCGGCCGATCAGCCTCCAGCGCTCGATCGCGAGCTGGAACTCGACCGGCGAGCCGAAAGGGAGCGCGCGGGCCGAAGCGACGCTGGCCATCGCCAAGGCCTGGATGCCAGTTGAAGCCCCGATCTTTACCGGGAACGCCCGTTACGTCGAAGAATCCCGGCACATGGTGAGCGGGAGCTTCCGCGACTTTTGGGAACGGACCGGCGAGGCGGGTTTCCTGGGCAACCCGCTTACCGAAGCCTACGAATCCGGCGATACGACCTACCAGGTCTTCGAGCGCGGCCAACTCGAAATGACGCCCGGCGGCGAGGCACAAATGGTTCCGGTTGGCCGGGTGTTGGCCAACAAGTACGGCCTCGACCAGAACCCGATGGCGCAGGGCGACCTGCCGTCCTACGACGAGGCGCTCTTCATCCCTCCACCTGAGCCGGAACCGGTTTTCGGCGGAATCGCTGGCACCTACGTGCCCGGCGGCGGCGAGGTCTGGATCGACATCAACCTCAGTACCCAGTACATGGAGGTCTACCAGGGCGACACCGTCGTCATGGAAACCTACATCAGCTCTGGCAAGCCCGGTTTCGAAACGCCGACCGGATCGTTCCGCATCAGCCTCAAGAACGGGACCCAGGATATGGAAGGGTTAATTGGCGGCGAATACTACAATGTCAAGGATGTGCCGTCGGTCATGTACTTCACCGATCGTGGGCACGCGATCCACGGCGCCTACTGGCACGACAACTTCGGCGCGGTGATGAGCCACGGCTGCATTAACGTCCCAGTCGACCTGGCGGAGTTCCTGTACGAAATCACCCCGTCCGGGGCCCGCGTCGAAATTCACTGGTAACCCGGTTTCGGCACAATCGAGAAGTTGGAAACGGCGGTGGACAGGTTCCACCGCCGTTCCCGTATCTGGGTGATGGTCGTCGCGGCGGGGAGGTAGATAGAAACGCTCTTGCTGGACGATCCATGAAGGCTGAATTCAGGTAGGGGAGCACCTTGTGTGCTCCCCTACCAGCACGCAAAGTTGCGGCGAACCGTGCCACCACGTTTCATGATTGATCCGGGCTCAGCTAGATATTTCTCGCAAGCTCGAAATGACAACATAGTTCCAAATCGCCCCGTCCACGAAAACAACTGGCCGTTTGCCCGATAGTGTTATGTGAACGCATCCGGTACGATGGCATGAGCCAGCAAGTTCCGTGCCGATTAGAATCGATGCCAGCAGGAGCCATGCCCCATATCCAGCCACGAACCCCCACCACACCAACCCCACCAACCGTCCTCCCCCAACGGCGCTCACCCGCCTGGTGAGATTCCGCCGCCGCTCAGCCATCCAACCGACACCCCGTCGTCCCGCTTCCGGCTCCGGCCGGGCGCGATCGGGCGCGGGATTCGTGAAACCTGGAACGGCGTAGTCCGCGTCCTGCGCCTGGTCTGGGCCTCGAGCCGGCTCCTGACCATCGGGCTCGGCTCGACGAACATCCTCCAGAGCGTCGTGCCGGTGCTCCAGGTCTGGCTCGCCGGGCAACTCATCGACGAGGTCGTGGCCGG
>JACCYX010000391.1 GCA_013696265.1 Chloroflexia bacterium | reverse complement strand
GCGTGGAACGCCGCTGTACGCCTTCTCCCATCCGGACTTTACCGTCGGCTCCGGAGTTTCACCGGATCGTGCGCTCGTGCTCCCACGATTGCTTGCGGGCTGTACCGCCGGTCAGGACTTGGCCATCTTAACTCGACGGCCTCACCAAACCCCGAAGGCTCTTCAATTGGTTTCACTTTACAGATTGACGCATTCCCCGTCAAGTCCGCTGGCCCGGCCAATTGGCCAGGAACAGATGCTCAGGGGCCGGACTCTCAGGATTCGTAGGGCTGCCGAGCTGGTCTCGGCCCTACCCATCGCGAGGGCCGATCAGGACCCCAGGAAAGCGTCCTTGACGCGGTCGAAGAAGCCCCGGTTGTTCGGTTGCTGGGTCACTTCCTTACCGAGGCTTTGCGCCAGTTGCTCGAAGAGATTTCGCTGGGTATCGGACAGCTTCTTCGGCACCACCACCTGGACCGTCACGAGCTGATCGCCGCGCTCGCCGCCCCGAAGATCGGGAACGCCCTTGCCGCGCAGCCGGAACTGTTGCCCCGATTGGGTACCCGTCGGCACGCGGAAGACTACCTCGCCATCGAGCGTATCGATTTCGATTTCGTCGCCCAGGGCCGCTTGCGCGACATTGATGCCGACCTGGCTGTGGATCGCCTTGCCGTGGCGCTCGAAGAACTTGTGCGGCTTGACATGGGTCTTGACGTAGAGGTTACCGGCTGAGCCGCCGCTCGGGCCGTCTTCACCCTGCCCCGTCAGGCGCAACGTCGCGTTGTCGTCGATCCCGGCCGGGATCGTGACGGAAATCGTTCGATACTTGCGGGAGCGGCCCCGTCCCCGGCAGGCGTCGCACGGATCAGTCACCGTCACCCCCTCGCCATGACAGGCGGGACACGGCCCGGAAGTCATGAACTGGCCAAGGATCGTCTGTTGCACGCGGCGCACTTCGCCGGCGCCGCCACAGGTGCCGCAGGTTGGTGGTGTCGCGCCACCCTTCATGCGGGTTCCATTGCAGACATCGCAGGTTTCGAGACGATCGACCTCGACATCCTTGGCGGCGCCAAAGACCGCCTCCCCGAATTCCAGGTCGATGGAGATCTGGATATCGCCGCCTCGGGGCGGGGCGCTGGGACGCCGCGCGGAGCCAGCCTGCGCGCCGCCAAAGAAGGATTCAAAGATGTCAGTGAACGGCGATCCCGCCCCGCCGAAACCGAACGGATCGCCACCCATGCCGCCCTGCCCGTTCGCGGCGGCGTGACCGTAGCGGTCGTAGGCCGCTCGCCGGTCGGCGTTGGACAGAACCTCGTGGGCTTCGTTAACTTCCTTGAACTCGTCTTCGGCACCGGCGTCCTTGTTGACGTCCGGATGATATTTTCGCGCCTTGGTCCGGTAGGCGCGCTTAATGTCCTGCTCGGTCGCGTTTCGCTGCACGCCAAGCACGTCGTAGTAGTCGCGTTTGTCTGCCATGGCTCATCTTGTGGGGAGCGACGCTGGAGACAACGCCGCGGAAAAACATGGGATCGGTTGGCCCCCTGTGCCTGGCCGTCGCCAGTGCTTTTCCGATTATACCGCGACCGCCAACCCGAGTGGCACTCTCGATCCGGGAGTGCCAAGAGCGTTCTCGAAGGTTCATTCCACCAGGCGCAGGTCGATCACCGTTCCCGCCCGGCGAATCGCGGTGCGATAAAACCAGGGTGCCGCCAGGGTCAGGTAGATCCTTGCGTCCAGGCCGTCGATGAGGTGCTGCGGGATGCCGCTGGCGCCGACTCTCGCCCCCGCGATCGCTCCGCCGAGGGCGCCGATGCTGTCGGTCATGCCGCCCAGCCCCACGGCTCCGGAAACAGCCGCTTGGAACGTCTCCGCACCGCGCACCAGGTCGACGATCTTCGCCAGGTCCCGGCATTCGGGGGGGTCACCGCCAGTCGCGGTGATCGAAGCGACATCCCGGAAGCGAGCCGCCCGGTTGATCGCTTTCGCCACCTCGGCGGTGAGCATCGCCTGGTCACGGCCAGCGTGCGTCAGTCGCGACGCGGTGGCGGCTTCCGCTTCCAGCGCCGCCTCATCGTAGCCGCCCACGGCGTGCAGCAGACCGACCGGGACGCCCCGAACCGCAACCGCCAGTTCCGGTTCGGGCAGCCAAGTCTCCGGCACGAGTCCGTCATGATCGGCGGCCAGTTCGACGCCTTCGGCGACCGCATCGGACATCCATTGCCGCGACGGTCCGTTGACGAGGAACCCCAGGCGGGCGTTGATGTTAACCGGGTCGAGCCGGCCATCGTTGGTCGTCAAGGATTCCACCAGGCAGAGCACGATCTCGGACTTGTCGGAGATTTCCCCCTGAAGCGGCTGGCCCTCCTCAGTGTCCCTATCGGCGATGAACGTGTTGACCGCTCCATACCGATCGGCAATGTCGCTGGCGGTCATATCCCGCAGTGGCCGCCCCAAGGCATCGCCGATCGCGAGTCCGAGCAGAGCCCCGAGGAACTGTTCCTCCCGCGCCTGGGCATGCGGCTCAGCCATTGCGAGTTCCTTCCCCATCCAGGTTGATCTCCAGCAATGTCGAACCCGCCTTGGTACAACTCGCCTTGACGGTGACGGTCCCTCCCGGCTGGCGAATGACCCATTCGGCGATCGCCCGCGACTGGATCGGGTAGCCGGTGTAGAACGACGGCGATTCGTACTGGTTGGCGCGGCCATCGAGATGACCGAGTTCGATCTCCGCCTTGCCCATCACCAGTTCGGCCCCGCCAGCCAACTCGATCGAGACCTTGACCGGCTTGTTGACACCAGCCTTCTTGCCTTGCTCCGACACGTACGTGGGCAGGAAACCGGTGTTCTGCACGATCACTGATACCTTGCGGAGGTCGTCGGCCAACGTCTCCACCACCGGCGACTGGATCGCCAGCTTTGGCGCCGTGCCCATCGCCCGAATCACGAAGCGCGCGTTGGTCGAGGTGACGTCTTCCAGCCACGGACCGGGCGGGTTCTGCCAGGCGAACTGGTAGTCCCAACCCCCAACTTCGACCGCGCCAAGTTGCGGATGCTCGAACGATTCCCATTCCTTGTAACCATACCCGTCGAGTTCGTCGTCCAGGACCTTGAGCATCGCGAGGTCCACATCTTCTGGCCGCGTCTTGAAGAACTCGATGAAGTCGGGAACCTCCACTCCCGCTTTCTTCGGCAGGCTCCAGAGTTCGGTCGCGAACGCAAAGGCGCCGAGTTGCTCGTAAACCCAATCGAGCAGGCCACCCCGGATCGGCTTCTTCTTGTCGTAAGCAAAATCGTGGAAGATCGAGATGCACGGATAGCCGGTCTCCTCCTCTCCCATGGCGCCAATCGCCTTGTAGGTGTTCAGGTCGAATTTGGGGAGGTCTTCGTCCGGCTTGCTGGTGGGAGGTCGGAGAATCGCCGCCGACTGGGTGTGGAAGTGCTGCGCCCCGTGGATGTTGGGATGCGCGACCAGAAACGCCGCCAAGGCACGTGTTTCCGGCTCCGACAGCGGGTATTCGCCGGCGCCCTGCTGCTCCCAATAGGGTGCCCAATCGGCCGGGAAGTTGCGGTTGACATCGAGTCCCATCAGGTCGGGCGCGATCTTGACCGCGCCGCCGTCCCAATTCTGGATCGTGCCTTCGGGCAGCAGGAAGTAATAGTCGCCGCCTCGCTCGTCAACACCGCGTTGCACCATCAGGCGGGGGTCGCGCTCGGAAACCTTCCAGGGACCTTGCGGATCCTTGATCCGCATCGAGGCCACGAGCCCGTCACCATCGAGGTCGTGCTTGACCAGCCCGTCCCGCTGCTCCTTGTGCGGAAAGGGCCGGATCGACGAACGCACCCGGCTCGCCTGGCCGGTCAGCATCAGGTCCATGGCGTCAACATTGATCGCCGGGATCACGTAGAGCGTCGTCTCGTCGAAGAGGGCCCTGATCGATAGGTCGGTCGCGACGTTGTTCAGGAGGTGATTCATTAGCCAGAGCGTCGTCGCCACGCCCGTGACCTCGCCGGCATGGATATTGGCGTCGACGAAGTAGGCTGGCTTGGTGTCGTGACTGCCGGACGCCTTGTTGGTCAGTGTGAGAACCCAGATATCCTTGCCTTCGTAGGACGTACCGATGGTGTCGATCTCGACCAGATCGGGGTTGTCCGCCGCCCATCGATGCAGCAGTTCGGTCAGTTCGGCGTACCGGTAGTAACGATCCGTTCGATAGTCGCTCGAATCGGCGACCCACTTCCCGACCTCAACAGGCATTGCCGAAACTCCAATTCTCGCAGGTGAACAAAGGTTGCAATCCGCGATAGTCGCGGCGACACGTCGGATACCCTATGGCCGCGAGGCGGCCGACGTCAACGCGATCGCGTTCATTGACGCCGGCGGGCCGCCCTCCTAGACTCCACGGGACGCCACCGTTGACCGTGGGCGTTCGCGAAGCTCACCGAAGGACACCCCGTCACCATGCCGCTCTCCCGCCATGAACTCGACGCCCTGCAGCCTTCGTCTCGCGGCATCCACGCCGGCGCCACCGTGCGGCTCGGCGACGCCCAACCTACGGCCCCACCGATCCACGTGGCCACCGCGTTCACCTATCCCACGACCGATGAGCTTGATGCCGTTTTCGCCGACAATGGTAGCGGTTATGTCTATTCCCGATTCGGCAACCCGACGGTGCGTGCGCTCGAAGAAGCGGTGGCGGTGATCGAGGGTACCGACGACGCCGTTGCCTACGGCTCGGGAATGGCCGCGATCCACGGGATCGTGGCCGCCCTGGCCCGGCCCGGGTCGACCGTGATTGCCTCGCGCGATGTTTACGGCGCCACTCATGCCCTGCTGGGCGGCTATCTCGCCGACAACGGGGTGACAACGATCTTCGTGGATATCCGGGACCTCGACAGTTTGGAATCGCTCACCCGCCAACACCAGCCATCCCTCGTCTTCGCCGAGACGGTGTCCAACCCGCTGATGCGTGTCGCGAACGTGCAACGCATCGCCGAAATAGCCCACGCCGCTGGCGCGAAGTTCGTGCTCGACAATACCTTCGCGACCCCGATCGTCACTCGCGCCTTCAGCTTGGGCGCCGATGCCGTGGTCTACTCCAGCACCAAGCACTACGGCGGTCACGGCGACACCACCGGCGGCCTGGTTGCCACCAGCGAAGACATTTCCCGCAAGCTGCGGGAACAGAACAAGCTGATCGGGGCGATCGCCGCCCCGTTCGACGCCTGGCTGGTGCTGCGTGGGCTGAGGACGCTCGATTTGCGCGTGCGCAAGCAGTGCGCCAACGCCGCCGAAGTCGTCGCCTGGCTCGGCCAGCACCTCCGGGTCGGATCCGTCAATTTTCCCGGCCTTCAGTCCCGCTTGCCAGCCGGCCAATTCTGCGACGGTCTCTTCGGCACGATGCTCTCGTTCGAAATCCGCGATGCCGGTCGGGAAGAGGTCTTTCGGTTCCAAGATGCCCTCCGGCTGATCCGGCCGGCAACCACGCTGGGAGACATCGGTTCGCTCGTGCTCCACCCCGCCACCAGTTCGCACCGTGGGCTCACGCCCGCGCAACGGGCCGATATCGGCATCGCCGAAGGTCTGGTTCGCGTCTCGGCCGGGATCGAGGATGCCCGCGACATCATCGCCGATCTTGACGCGGCACTGGATTCCGTTTTGAACTGTCGATAGCCGGTGATAGATCAGCGGTCATCACCCAGCATGCACAAAATCCGGGAGGCCCATGGACACTGAAGCGCCAATCGGCACCGGCGCCGCATGGCCCGCGAACCACCGCGCCGCCCTGATCGTGATCATCCACGTCGACGCATCGAACCTGGACGCCGCGGAGGGAACGGCCCAACCAGGGCTGGATTACGCCGCGACCGGCCTGCAACGCTTGCTCCGTTTGCTTGCGGATCTCGACCTCTCATCGACAACCGCCTGGTCGGCGTCCGCCCTGGCGTCCTATCCCCAATTGGCGCGCATTGCGCAAGATGGGGGCCACGAACTGGCCGTCAGCCAGGCCGCTGGCGGAGCGGTCGGCCAACACGAAGCGTTGCTCTCCAGGATTTCCGACATCCCACCGGTTGGGGTCATCAAGGCGTTGCCGCTGGCATCGTTGTCACCGGGTGAGTCCTCGACCGGAGGCGTCGGGCAACTGTCCTCGATATCCTGGATCGTCACCGGCGCCGGTGGCGATGTCCCGGTCCTGATGGCGGAAGATGGACAACAGACCGCCATCATTCCCGTCTCGCCTTACTGGATCGACACATCCTGGCTCACTCCGGACCGTCCCTTGCCGCCGTCGTCGCTGCTGGAAGCCTGGTCGCTCAGCCTCGCGGCGGTCCGGTCCGAAGGCGGCCTGATGGTGGTAGTGCTGCATCCCCACATCTCGGGTCGGCCCGGATTCTCCAGCCAGATAGAACGGTTCCTGGATGAGGCGATCGAGAGCGGCGATGTCTGGATCGCCAACGCGGCCCAAGTTGCGGAATGGTGGCGACGCCGGGAAATTCCGAATCGTTAGGGAGGTTCGATCACCGATGCACAAACAACTCCTGGTCCACGGCGGCCCGATCCTGACCATGGATCCGGATCGACCGGTCGCCGACGCGGTCCTGATGCGGTTCGGCAAGATCGTCGCCGTGGGCACGATGGATGACGTGCTGGCGCAGCGCGCCGGACCGGTTGAGGAGTTGGACCTACGTGGCCGCCTGGCGACGCCCGGCCTTAACGATGCCCACGCCCACATCATGATGACCGGCTTCGCCCAGACCGAAATCCCGCTTGCGGCTCCCGCCGTCCAGTCGATCGCCCAGATCAGGGTCCTGGTTGCCGAGCGGGCGGCGGCAACGCCGGAGGGCGGCTGGATCGTAGGCCAGGGTTACGACCAGGCCACGCTCGAAGAGCAGCGTCACCCGAACCGCCACGATCTCGACGGGGCCGCGCCTCACCACCCGGTCTTCCTGTGGCGTTCGTGTCACCACATCGCGGTCGCCAACTCCAGGGCACTCGAACTCGCGGGAATCACTGCCCAGACCCCAGACCCGGACGACGGCACGATCGACCGCGACGAATCGGGAGAGCCGACCGGCGTGCTGCGCGAATCGGTGACGAACCTCGTCACCGCCAGCCGATCCGTGCCGACTGAGGCCGATATCGCTGACGCGCTCCGGGCAGGCGGCCTGGAGTTCCAGCGAAACGGCTTCACCAGCGCCACCGAAGCCGGCATCCGTCTGCCCGAGCAACTTCGCGCCTACCAGCGACTCTGGCGCGATGACGCCCTGCCGCTCCGTAGCTACCTGATGATGATCATCGACAACACTCTCGACGAGTTGACGGCGCTCGGCATCCAGACCGGATTCGGGGACGACTGGCTCAGGATCGGTCCGGCGAAACTCTTTTCGGACGGATCGATCGGTGGCCGCACGGCCCGCACCCGCGCGCCCTACGAGGGTGAGGCCGACAATGTCGGTCTCTGGATGATTTCCCAGGCGGAAATCGAAGAGCGTGTAATACGCGCCCATGACGCCGGCTTCCAGATCGGGATCCACGCCATCGGCGACGCCGCGATCGAAGCGGTGCTCGACGCGTACGAGAAGGCCCAGAAGCGCAATCCCCGCCCAGATGCCCGGCACCGGATCGAGCACTGCTCGCTGCTCGACGAAGGACTTATCGACCGGATCCAGGCGCTGGGCGTGATCCCAATACCGGGCACGACCTTTCTCCACTACATGCGCCCCGTCTATTTGCAAAACCTGGGCGCCGAACGGGTACGGTATGCTTACGCCATGAGGACCTTTGCCGAACGCGGCATCATCGCCGCCGCCAGTAGCGACGCGCCCGTGGTGCCGGTCAACCCGCTGCTTGGGATCCAGACGATGGTAACCCGGAAGGATCGCCTCGGCGACGAGATCTTCCCGGAAGAATCCATCTCCGTCGAGGACGCGCTCCGCGCCTACACCTGGGCTCCGGCGTATGCTTCTTTCTCCGAACGGCGCAAGGGCACGCTCGCGCCCGGCCTCCTGGCCGACCTGACCGTGTTCGCCAGCGATCTGCGCCAGGTCGGCCCGGACGATCTGGCGACGCAAGCGGTGGACATCACGATCGCCGACGGCCGCGTCGTTTTCGAACGATAGTCACACATTACGGAAAACAGGAGGTTTCAATGTCCCTGACGTTGACGTATTTCGGTCACTCGGCATTCCGGCTCGAATCCGGCGAGAACACCGTGCTGATCGATCCGTTCATCACGGGCAATCCGTCGGCGACGGTATCCGCCGATGAGGTGAACGCCGAAACCATCATCCTGACCCACGCCCACAACGACCACGTCGGTGACACCTTGGAGATCGCCAAACGCAACAACGCAACCGTCATCGCCACGGCGGAACTGGCCGGGTGGATCGGTTCCCAGGGCGTCGAGAACGCGATCGGCGCCAACCACGGGGGCACGGTACGGTTCGCCGGCGGATCGACCAAATTCGTCCCCGCCTGGCACACCTCGTCCTACACGACCCCGGACGGGGCGGTGGCGCCGGGCGTTCCCGCCGGGCATGTCGTGCGCTTCGGAGGCAAGACCATCTACTTCGCCGGCGATACCTGCCTCTTCCTTGACATGCAGTTGATCGCCGACGAGGGCCTGGACGTGGCGGTGTTGCCGATCGGCGACCATTTCACGATGGGTATCGACGACGCCGCGCGGGCGGCGGGCATCCTGAAGGCAACGACCGTCATCCCCTGCCACTACAACACCTTTCCGCCGATTGAGCAGGACCCCGCGGCATTCCGGCAGGCGGTGGAATCGTCAACCGATTCCACGGTCGTGATCATGGAGCCTGGCGTTTCGACGTCGCTATGAGTTCGGGTCAAGACGAGGACAGTGTGAGCCAGCCGGATCGATCGGTGCTTGAACAGGAAATGGTGCGGACCGCCTTCCAGAAGAAAGCGGTTTCCCGGCTGCCCGCCACCGACGTGCTGGACCTGGCGATCGCGTTTTTCACGGACCGCGGTTATCGCGCCGGCAAGACGGGCCGGCCCAACCAGATATTCGTGATGGGCGGCCGCGAAGGCGGATTGCCGCGCGTGACCGGCGAAGTGGCCGCTCGCGCCGATGTGGGAAGGCCGGGCGTAACCCTGGTCACGTTGGACAGTTTCGGGGAACGGCTGGGACCTGCGATGGAAGCGTTCTATCAGGAACTACGTAACCGCCGGAAACAGGCGCGATAGCCGCACCTCTGTCCCGGGTTCCGGCTCATGGCAGCAGTGAAAGCACCCTCGGCACATCGGTTTCCGCGAGCGTGTGAAAGATCACGTCTCCCGTATAGTCGATATCCGCCAGCAGGTTCCAGTAGAGGTCCCACGGCACAATGCCGGTACCTGCGGCGCAGAACTCGTCCTCCTCACTCAGGTCCTTGGCGTGGGCGAA
>JACCYX010000369.1 GCA_013696265.1 Chloroflexia bacterium | reverse complement strand
CTGCAACCCCTCGCGGCCGGCGGTGATGGCGGCGGTCGCGCCGGACGACCCGCCGCCGGCCACCAGCTCGTCGGCGATGCGATGGACCGGGATGGCGGTGGCCGGGACATGGAGTCGCCGGTAGTTGCGACCGCGTTGCGGACTTGCCGGTTCCCGAACGTCGATGGTGGCATCCGCGCCGCCGGAATCGACCCATCCTGGAACGGTCATTATTGGCGAATGGAGTTCCGACGTGGCCCAGGTCTCCAGCATCGCCGCGGCCAGGTCTTCTCCCAACCGGCTCGCCCGGACTGGATCGAGAAAGGTCCCGGCCAGGCCGCTCTCGAGGCGGCTCGCCTCGTTCAGGCACCAGAGGCCGGGAATGGGACCGGCGAAGTGCCCAAGCGAAGGATCGGTTGCCGTTCCGCCGGAATCCCTGGCGCGGACCGCCGCGCTCGCGGACGATTCGAACCACGCGGGTATGGGTCCGGCCAGCGACAGTGTCCAGCGGCCATGCAACTCGTGCGCGGACCCGGCGAACCGCGCCCCGGCGAACTCGGGATACGCGCTGACCAGCCAGGTGGCGAGGCGCATGCTCCGGCGCCGGGCTTTCCACTCGACATACCCGGCGCCTTCCCGGTCCGGCGTGTAGGCGAGGTCCAGTTCGATCTCGACAAGGACGTGGGCCGGTCCCCGGTAGCCACGATGCAAGCGAACGCGGTTCTCTGCGATCTGGAGCCACTCGGGGATCGATAGGACGGCGCGGCCCCGCGATCCAACCCGGTCGAACTCGAGCGTGCGCGCGAAGCGGGTGGTGCCGGCTGCCGGCGATTCGAACGTGCCTCCCGCGAGCCGCGCGACGAGGGCGGTCTCCGTGGCATCGATCACGGTCTGGCAGCGGACAACCTGCCGGCCCGATTTGTTGCCGATGATGAGGCCGGCCCGGTCACCTTCCGCCTGGCACAACCCGGTGGGCAGGGATGCGTAGAGGAGGCCGATGTTTGCCCCGAGCAGCGCGTCCTCCAGGCAGCGCTTGACCGTGTCCGGATGCAGCGGCAGTTCGGCCTCGGCTTCGACAGTTCCCTGGTCATGCGCGGCGACAATCGTGCGAATCGGCTCCGGAAGCGAAGCCGGCGCGTCGTGCTCGCCGAGTGTCAACCAGGGCCGGAGCGTGGCGGTGACCTCCCGTCCCAGGTAGGTTCGCGCAGGGTGGGCAGCGCGGTGTCGGGATAATGCAGCTGCATGCGTGCTCCTTCAGCCGTGACGATCGTGGTCACGGCTGAAGAATGGTGCCTTACGCGGACTCCGATGGGAAGATGCGGAGTGACGAGGCGCGAGGCGATCGAGGGCCCCGCGCACAAGATCACGATGCCGGCGTTGCCGGTTCGGTCTCCGCTTCGAGTTGCTGGAGCAGGCCGAGGCGGTCCGATTCGGACCACGTCTCGACAATGCCGCCGCACTCGATCCGGAACACGACGATCCCGGTCCAGGTGACGTCGCGGCCGGTCGGCGCGATGCCGGCGTACTCGCCCTGATGGGTCGCCGTGTTGGTGTACCGCACCAGCACCAGGTCGTCTTCGGTCAGGACCTCTTCGACCGTGACGCTCAAGTCGAAGGCGGCGCGAAAATCGACGACGCGCTGGATGCGTTCTTCGCGGCTAGCGGTCTCGGCGCCGACGGCGCCGTCGTGGGCGAAGTCCTCGGCGAGCAAATCTTCGGCAAGGTCGAGGTTGCCCTGGCCCAGCACCTCTTCTTCCCACTGCCGGGCAATGGACTCGTTCTCGTCTTCGGTTGTGGTTGCGCAGGTTGCGGCAGTGGGGCTCGCTTCGACGGCCAGCGGCGTTGCACCTGTGGCGGTCGACGAGCCTTGCCCCGCGGGCATCGCGCCAAGCTGGCGCAAGAGGTCAAGATTGTCGGTCTCGTTCCAGCTCTCGGCGATCCGGCCGCACGCGATCCGGTAGACGTTGATGCCGGTCCAGCTCGCCTCGTTCCCGGTCGCGAGGATACCGAGGTACTCGCCCTGGTGCGTGCCCGAACGCGTGTACCGCACCGCCACGAGGTCACCTTCCGTCATTACCTCATCAATGGTCACGGAGAGATCCGGGAACGCGGTGCGGAGCAGGGCGACCCGCCGCTTGCCCTCGTCGAGCGTCACGATGTCCGTCCCGGTCGCGTCGTCGTGGGCGAGGTCCTCGGCCCAGATGTCATCGAGGAGATCGAGATTACCTTGGCTCAGGACTTCTTCCTGATACTGGCGGACGATGGACTCGTTCTCGGCTTCGGTTGTCGTTGGACAACCGTCTGCCGGGGTGGCGGCGGGTGTCGCATCCTGCGCCGCGGCGGAGTTTCCCGCGAACAACACGATCATGACGGTGAACAGTGCGAACAGGCGGCGCATGATGTTCCTTTCCGCACATTCCCAACGGGAATGCGCCTATTGGCCGCCCACACAGTGGCGGCACTCGCGGAGTTGACACGCCATTGATAGGCCCAGTCATCGTACGCGAGGGGTGATGTCGGGCAACAACCAGTGGTATCCGGGGTCTGGACCTGTGGCGTGGTGGATGCGCGTCAATTCGCCAAGGCGAGATTTCTCGACTGCGCTCGAACGGTCGTTGTTTGGAAAGCGAAGTGACGTGAGTTGGCCGACCACGCCATGTCCACCCGGAGGCGATGTTATTCCCCGCCCGCCGCCAGGTCCGTCGTGACCAGTTCACCCGACTCCAGATCGTAGCGGACCAGTTCGTGCCCCGCCGCGGTGACCGTTTCGGCGTCGAACTGGTCCGTGAGCGTGCCCGAGAGCGGATCGGGGACGCTTACCGTGTCGGGATTGCCGTCGCTTACGTAGACGAGGTGGGAACCCTCCTCGATCCGGCTGAACCACCCTTCAAGCGACTCCTCGTACGCCTGGATCCGGGCAATGAAGAGCGGGTCGTAGTCGCTGCTCGATGGGGATTCGGTGGGGTTGGCGCCGACCATGAAGGCCCCCCGGAGCCGGATCTCGCGACCCTCGTAGGTGAAGCCGTTGCGCATCATGTCGCGTTGTTCCGGATGCAGATCGCGGGAGGGATAGTTGCCGTAGGGCATGACGATCACATCCATCAGGTTTCCGTCGCCCGGCACGATGTCGTCGAGCCAGAGCACCGGGTCGCCGACCTGGAACGCGAACTCCTCGTCCGTCACGTCCCGCAAATCCTGGTGGCCCGCCGTGTGGTTGACGATCTCGTACCCGTTGTCGGCCAGCCAGCGCAGCTTGTCAGGACAATCCTCGATCGTATTCATCGGTGTGTCGTCCGCGAAGCAGTTAAACGGCAAGACCGCGAACTGACCGCCGCGCCCAAAATCGGGATGTTCCTGGAAGAACGCCTCCAGCACGCCCACCGCGCTGTCCGGATCGATCGTCCGCTCTTTGTTCGCGTCCGCTTCCCAGCGGAACTGGCTGGAGGTGCCGTCGTCGAAAGAGAGGAGAACGGGACGCTTGCCGGCGGGGGCCGAAATCCGGTTCTCGATCAGTTGGCGCGTCGTGATCACGTAGAAGCCATGGTCGTAGAGCCACTGGAGATCGACACACAGGTGTGCGGCGGTGCGCACGAACGGATCGGACTCCTTCGATTCATCCGTGGTGATGACGTGGTATTCGAGAATCGGGATGGAGGCGAGTTCGTTCGGCCGGTGGGTCCGGCGTTCCTCCGGCGTGAGCATGCGCGGTTGGCTATCCGTTACTGGAGTCCCAGGTGCCGCGGTCGCCAGGAGTGCCGGTTCGCTGGTGACGAGGTTCCACGTAATGGCCTCCGACGGTTCGGGGGACGATCCCAGCCCACATCCGGCCAGCAACGGCAGCAGCACCACGCAGGCGAGCGCGACGCGGGAGACGCGGATTGTGCAACGGCGTGGCATGGTCGTCGTTTCCGGTCACCGGCATGGGCGGAGTATTGGCAAAAGTTTTCGTGAGGCAACGGCCTTCCATATGTAGCATACAGGATTTCCCCGGAACGTCACAGGAAATCGCCGGAATCAATGGGGATTTGGGGGAAATCGGCCCGCTCAGAGGGAGACGGTCTACTCGGCGGCACGGGCGAGCGAGGCGTCGATCAGGTCGATCAGAGCCGGTTCGTCGACCTCGTCGAGGCGTTTGAGGTAGAGGCAGCCCTTGCCGAGTTTGTGCCGGCCAAGCCGCGCCAGAATCGGCCCCAGTGAATCAAATCCACCGGAGATGTAAAGGGTGATGTTCACCGACCGGGGAGCAAACGCGACCGCCGGGGTGTCGCCCTCGCGGCCGGTGGCATAGCGATAGTGGAGGTTGCCGAAGCCAACGATGCCGGAACCCCTCATCACGGCGGACTCGCCTGAGGCCGTCTCCATGAGCCGCCGGCAATCATCTCGCCGGGCGTCGTCCGCGATTCCATCAAGGAACGCATCGACGCTCCGATCGTCCGGTCTGGCCTCGTTCTCGCTCATGGTGCATTCTGTCGCGACAATCGTGGGAATCGGCATCGTGACACGGAAGGGGCACAGTACCTGATGAGCATCGTGAACATCCGATTCTTCAGTGACGCGCTCGGCAAGTGGACACGGTACAACGCCATCCTGCCCGACGTAGGGAAGGGGCCGTATCGGGTTCTGATGCAGCTGCACGGTCTAAGTGACGACGAGGATGCGTTGTTCGAGCGGTCAAACCTCGTCCGCTACGTCGGTGAGTTGCCACTGATCGTGGTCCTGCCTGACGGCGGCACGTCCGGTTACCTCAAATGGAAGCCATCGGGGCGACTGCACAAGCAGCGGTATGAGGACCTGCTGATTCACGATATTCCGAACCATGTCAGGCACCACTTCCAAGCGACCGATGCTCCGTGGGCCATCGGCGGCCTCTCCATGGGTGGCTACGGGGCGGTGCGTCTGGGGTTGAAGTATCCGCAGCGCTTTGCTTCGGTTTACGGCCACTCGTCCCGCTTCTTGATCGACGAGAATTACGATCCAGCGCTGGTGGAGGACATCGATGATGCCGATCCGTACCGCCACGCCGAGGCGCTGGCGAAGCAAGCCCAGCGACCGGTGATCTCCTTCGACTGCGGTACCGATGACCAGCTGCTGGAGCAGAACCGGCGTTTTCACGCGCATCTTGATAAGCTCGGTATTGAGCATCACTACGCCGAGCATCCCGGCGCCCACACCTGGGATTACTGGGACGAACATGTTCGGGAAGCGCTCACCCAGCACGCCGAGGTTTTCGGAATCCCGGCTGACGCTTCCTGACCGGAACCCCGGCATTGGCGGAGGAACGCCTCAGTCGACGTGGGGGCGGCGAGGCTCTCGCGAAAGAAGTCGAGCGTACATCGC
>JACCYX010000339.1 GCA_013696265.1 Chloroflexia bacterium | reverse complement strand
GTGCCGTGCGTTTCGAACGTGGCCAGCACGTCCGGCGCGGCGGTTGGGACGGCCACGATCACCGCCGACGCCGTCCGCCGGGCATACGTCACGGCGGCACGCATCGAGGCGCCGGTCGCAAGCCCGTCATCGACCAGGATGGCCAGCTTGCCTTCCAGCCGCGCGGCGGGTCGTCCCCCACGAAGCTCGTCATTGAGCAGGTCACGGGTTCGCGCCACCTGATCGGCAAGATCGCTCACCTCTGGCTCGGTCAACCCAAGGTCCGCCACCACGCCCCGGTTGAAAACCCGAACGCCCTCGGGACCGACCGCGCCGATCGCCAGTTCGGGTTGGAATGGGCTGCCGATCTTGCGGACCACGATAGCGTCCAGGATCGCGCCCAGCCGCGCGGCAACCTCCGCCGCGACCACCACGCCGCCACGAGCCAGGCCCAGCACCACCCGGTCGGCGGGCCGCACATCCGCCACGAACGGCGCGAGCGCGTCGCCCAGGAACTGGCCGGCCTGCCAGCGGTCCGCGAACCGGGGTTCGGCTGAATGTCTTCGCTTCATGCCATGCCTCCTGACGCAATCGCGCGACGGCGTCTCTTGATCGAAATGGTAGGCCATGCCACGATGCTGGCGAGCAAGGTACCCGAAGAACAGGCCCCATGAAATGACGGAGACTTTACAGACATGCTGGCCATTGCGCACCGCGGGGCATCGGCCTACGCCCCGGAAAACACCCGGACCGCCTTCGACCTGGCGATCCGGATGGGGTCCGACCTGATCGAGACCGACGTCCAGGTCACGCGTGACGGCGAACTGGTGCTGATTCACGACGACCTGGTTGACCGCACCAGCGATGGCTCGGGGCCGGTTGCCGATTACACCCTGGCCGAGTTGCGCCGACTCGATTTCGGGACGTGGTTTGGCGCGGGAATCGAGCCGCAACGGATCGTCACCCTGGCCGAGTTCTGGTCGGACTATCTGTCACGCGTTCCCGTCTGTCTCGAAATCAAGGATCCGCTCGCCACCGATGCGCTGATCCGGTTCCTCCAGTCCACGACGTATGCTGAGGAACGGGTGCAGGTCACGTCGTTCTCCTGGTCCGCGGTGCTGAGAGCCAAGGCGGCGCCTTCCTGCTCGATCGGGTTCCTGAGCCGCATCTTCAACGAGGACCTGATCGATCGTTGCGCCAGCCGGGGATTCGCCCAGATCTGTCCGCCGGTCAACCTGCTCGATGCCGCGCTGGTCGAAACCGCGCATCGACAGGGCCTGACGGTCCGGGCCTGGGGCATCAAACAGCGATCCGACATCGACCAGCTCTTCGAAACCGGTGCCGATGGGGCGACCACGAACTGGCCGGACTGGATCACCGGTCATCCGGCGTACGTGAAAGCAGATTGACATGGCGAACGAGCGAAAATGGTTCGACGTTCACGATCCCGAGCCCGGTATCTTCATCATCGAGGAACCACACCACGTCGAGCGGGTGAAGTCCCACCTGAACATTGGGGAACGCGAGGCCATCCTGATCGACACCGGCATGGGGGTGGCGAATATCCGCGACGTTGTGGAATTCCTGAACTCCTTGCCCGTTGTTGTCGTCAACAGCCACGCCCATTGGGATCATGTGGGCGGCAATCACCTCTTCGACGAGATCTGGATCCACCCGGCCGAGGCCGGTGACCTTGCCAAGGGGTATCCCAACACGCGGATGCGGGGCTGGTTCGGGCCATCGTCGCTGACCGGACCGCTGCCGGACGATGTCAACCTTGACACGCTGGCGATCCCGCCGAGCCGGGCGACGGGGATGCTCCACGAGGGGCAGGTGTTCGACCTCGGCAACCGGGTGCTGGAGGTGCTGCACTGTCCCGGCCACTCGCCCGGTGGCGTGGTGCTGCTGGACCGCGCCAACGGCATCCTCTTCAGCACCGATGTCGCCTACGCCGGCTACCTCTACGTCTACGCCGGAGATTGGCTCCAGACCTACCACCAGTCGCTGACGCGGCTGGCGCACCTCGCGCCGGAACTCCGCGTACTCTATCCCTCCCACAACGAGCGTTCGATTTCGCCCGGCCTCCTGCCGCGCATGGTCGAGGCGCTCGAACGGGTGATCGACAGCCACGCGTCGGATAGGGTAGATGGAGATGTTGCGATGTACGACTACGACGGGGTTGGCGTCTATCTCTTCCCGGCCCGAGCCGGGAAATGACGGTCGACGATCTCCGGATTATCGTGGGCGCGTCGTCTCAGCACTCTCCGGGTTGGATTCGGACCCAGCAGACCGACCTGGACCTGACCCGGCGGGACGATTGGGCGAACCGGTTCAAGCCCGCGAGCGTCAGCCGGATTCTCGCGGAGCATGTCTGGGAACACCTGTCGCCGGACGAGGCCAGAGTCGCGGCCCGAGTGTGTTTCGAGTTCCTGGCTCCAGGTGGGTTCTTGCGGTGCGCCGTTCCCGATGGCTGCTTTCCGAACGAGGACTACCAGCGCATCGTCCAGGTCGGCGGACCGGGACCGAGCGACCATCCCGCGGCATCGCATCGCGTTGTCTACGATTACCGGACGCTGGTGCAGGTATTCGTCCGGGCCGGGCTTGACGTACGATTGCTGGAGTGGTGGGACGAACATGGAAAGTTTCATGCCGAGCCGTGGGACGAGCGCGACGGCTTTGTGTACCGCTCGCTCCGCTTCGATCATCGCAACCAGAACGGGTCCCTGATCTTCACGTCACTCATGCTGGACGCCGTCAAGCCCTGAGACGGGATGGTGTCCGGATCGGTCGCCAAGGAGTACACGCCCGTGACCAGCCAAACCCTGCCGCCATTCGATTTCGCATCGACGTACCGGGACGGCAACCCGTACCCATCCTACGCACGGTATCGAACCCAGGATCCGGTGCATGTGTTGCCGGACGACATCGCGAACGGGACGGGCGCCGGGGTCCGCGCGTTGCTGTTTGGCCATACCGACTGCATGAGGTGGCTTCGGGACCAGCGCCTCGGCCGGGAGTGGCATCAGCCTGACGACGGACAGTTATTGCCCCGACAACGGCCGAATCCCGAACCTGATTCCTTTGGCGCGGTGGCCAACCTCTTCATGCTCTTTCGCGATCCTCCCGTGCACACGCGCTTGCGGGGTGTCGCGAACATGGCTTTCACGCCTCGCCAGGTCGAGAAGCTGCGGCCCCAAATCGAGGCGATGGCCATCGAACTCGCGAACGAGTTGCGAGACGCGAACGGCGATGACGTCGACCTGATCGGGCAGTTCGCCTTTCCCCTGCCAATGTTGGTCATTGCGGAAATGCTTGGCATCCCGAGGGAAGACTTCCGCAAGTTCCGGAGCCTGGCCGGCGACATCGCCGCCGCCATTGATTTTCCGGTCGACGGGCTGGGCGAATTCCTGGCGCGGGTCGACCAGAGCACCAAGGAGCTTGCCGGCTACCTGCGTTGGCTGATCGCCACGCGCCGTACCGAACCCCGCGACGACCTGTTGTCGTTACTGATCCACGCCGAGGCGGATGAGGGACGGCTCAGCGAAGAAGAACTGGTGGCGACCTGTATCCTTCTGCTCGTCGCGGGCCACGAAACGACCGTGAACCTCATCGGTAACGGGACGCTTGCCTTGATGCGGCACCCGGACCAATGGCGCGCGCTGGTGGCGGAGCCTGGCCTGGCCCGGAACGCGGCGGAAGAGTTGCTGCGTTACGACGCGCCGGTGCAACTGACGGCGAGACACGCGCTCGAACCGGTTGAAATCGGGGGCGTGGAAATCGATAAGGGCACCCATGTGTCGTTCGTGCTCGGCTCGGCGAACCGCGACGAATCGGTGTTCGAACAGGCCGATCGGCTCGATATCCGCCGCGATGTGGGGCGAATCATGTCGTTCGGGATGGGCATCCATTTCTGCCTCGGGGCGCCACTGGCCCGGATGGAGGGCGAGATTGCCTTTGCCACCCTCGCCCGTCAGTTCCCCAAGCTCAGCCTGGTTTCCGACAAGGTGCATTGGCGACCGGGCGCGGTGTTTCATGGCCTGAGCGAACTCCCGTTGTCGCTGGGATCGCCGCCATAAGCGGGGATCACAAATCGAGATTCCCGCGCAAAGTGATACCATGCCTCAATTCGGGATGATGTGCCGGGACGGGCTCGTTCACTGGGCGTACCCGTTTCCCACCAGGCCCACCCATTGCGCGAGAGGATCGACGGGACCACCATGCTGACCGCGAATTACGACACCTTGACGCTCGAACACCTGACCGGCGTGGTCGGCAAGAAATGGACGACGTTTCCCGATTGCATCGGCGCCTTCATTGCCGAAATGGACTTCGGGACCGCCCCGAGCGTGATTCAGGCGCTCCGCGAAACCGTCGACAATGGCTTCTTCGGCTATCTCCCCGATGCTTTGGAGCAGGGGCTCGCGGCGGCCTGCGCCGACTGGTATCGCGATAACACCGATTGGGAAGTGCCCGCCGATCGCGTCCATTCGATGCCGGATGTGCTCAAGGGACTCGAAATCACCCTGAAGCACTACGCGCCGAAGGGCGGCAAGGTCATCGTCCCTACCCCCGCCTACATGCCGTTCCTCTTCGTCCCCAAAATGCACGACCGGGAGATCGTACAGGTGCCGATGCTCCAGGTCGATGACCGCTGGGAGTACGATCTCGACGCGATCGACGCCGCCTTTGCCGACGGCGGCGAGGTGCTGGTGCTCTGCAACCCCTTCAACCCGATCGGGCGGGTGATGACCCGCGATGAGATGCTGAAGATCAGCGAGATCGTCGATCGACACAGCGGACGCGTCTTCTCGGACGAAATCCACGCGCCGGTTATCTACGCGGAGCACCGTCACGTTCCCTATGCCTCGATCTCGGAGGTGGCCGCCGGTCACACGATCACGGCGATGGCCGCGTCGAAGGCGTGGAACCTGGCGGGTCTCAAATGCGCCCAAATGGTGCTCTCGAACGAGGCCGATGTCGCAATCTGGGAATCCGACGGCGCGTGGTCGGCGCACGGGGCCTCGACGTTGGGCGTAATCGCCAGCATCGCCGCCTTCAACACCGGGCAGGAATGGTTGCAAGGGGTCATCGACTACCTCGACGGCAACCGGCGGTTCCTCGCCGAGGCGGTCAGCGACCTGTTGCCGGGCGTTTCGTACACGATGCCGGAGGGCACCTACCTGGCGTGGCTCGACTTCCGCGAAACCGGTCTCGACGGCGACATTTCGACGTTCTTCCGGGAAAAGGCGCGGGTCGCGATCGTGGATGGCGGCGCCTGCGGCGAGGTCGGCCAGCGCTGCGTGCGCTTCAACTTCGCCTTGCCCCGGCCGCTCCTCGAACAGGCGGTCCAGCAGATGTCATCGGCGATCAAGGCGGTGTAGAGCCCGATTTAGCGGAACGTTCGTAACCGGTGATGCACGTTGATGGGGTAACCGTGGTGATCCCGATCTCGTAGGGGCGGACCCCGATCGCATACCGAATCTGGCCAACCGGGTTCCAGGGTGTCTGCCCGGAGTCGCGCAATCGGCAGGATCCGGTGGGCCGCAATCCAGGAGTCCGCCAAGGTTCGCGACATCGGACCACCGCATGGACACCATCCGGGCGGACACACCATCGACCAGATCCGGGTCACGAAAATCCCCTTGACGGTCGATGGCGGTCCAATGTTGTCGCATTAACTCCCGCGGAGGGAGAAGATGGTCGACAGGGCGAGGAGCACGCCCCAGGTGGTCCGGCTGATGGTCTGTGGGCGGTCGGCCGCCAGCAGGAGCAGCACCACCGCGAGGATCAGGGTCATCAGCACCGTCAACCAGACCGCCACCCAGGTTCGCCCCAGCGGCCGGATGAGTCCGAGGTTACGCTTGATGAACCGGAAGAACAGTTCAATCTGCCAACGGTCATGGGAGAGCCGCACGATCTCGAACGCGGTCAGGTCGAAGCGGTCGGTGAGGAACGCCTGCTCGTGGCCATGGGCATTGCGGCTGCGCACCAGCCGGAGGTCCGGCACGACCGCGCCGCGCCGGTTGTTCGGGCTGCCGAGCGTGATCGTCTCGTCACTGAGCACGACATCGCCCTCCCGGGTGGCCTTGACCGGGACGGGCCGGGTCGCCGTGATCCGATAGGTGGCCTGCGGTTGGAGGCGACAGACAAACGAGACCCCGGCTTCCCGCAAGCGGCGGAATTGCCGGTGGCCGTCATACCCGAGGTCGATCAACACCGTCCAGCCCCGCCACGGCTCCAGGTCCCAGGCCGCGAGGCCCTCGTGGTCGTTGGTGGCGGGCAGGGTCAGCCGGATCCGGGTCGGCAGGTGGCGGCCCAGGTCCAGGGCGGTCTGGAGCCGGACGCCGTGGAACTTGCCATGTTGGCTCCAGGGACCGAGCGTCCCACTGAGCGTGATGAAGGTGCTGTCGATGATCTGGACCTTGCGCAACAGACGCCAGGAGGCATCGGCAATGACGGTCCGCCGGGCCTGGGCGGTGAGGTCGGCCAGCAGGGCTTCGACGCAGGCACTGGGGCGACTGGTCGAGGAGCGCGCCAACTGGCTCAGGCTCAGCCCCTGGGTCAGCCCCAGCCGGGCGAAGGCGCCTGGGAGTCCACCCAGCAAGGCATGGGTGTGGCGCAGGCTGGGCGATCCGAGCAGCCCGTGGAGCAGCAGGAGCCAGAGATGGGCGGTGGCGGGAAAGTGCTTGCGGTAGCGGTCCGCCCCCGACGTGCGGGCCGCCGCGGCGATCCGGGGCGTGAGCAGGCGACGCAGAGCGCGGGAACAGTCCGGCAGAGCAGGTATCATACGGGTGGGCTCCTCGATCGATGCGGAAGGGTCAACACCTCCAGTCTATCGAGGACGCCCGTTTTCGGTTAATGCGACAACATTGATGGCGGTCCGCCCCTATGGATTTCCGCCACATAACTCTGCACATTCCGTGGTCACTCTGCACGTTACGCCACGCCCGGCAGCTTCGTCTCCGGCGCGGACTCGTCGTGAACGTCCCTGCCCCGCAGCACTGTTTCGAGCGCAATTACGATCACCGCGCCCACCGCCAGCGTCCAGGGAATGGCGGTGAGCGTCGTCCGGCCGGCGAGGATGCCGGCCAGGGTCGGGATCGTTGCCCCGCCCAGCACGGCTGCGCTGACCTGGAAGCCGATCGCGTGGAGCGAGACGTGCGAGCCGAGGCGGCTGGGTGTCAGGGACATCAGCGTTGGGAAGAGCGGTGCCATCGCGAATCCGAAGACGAGCAGGCCGGATTGAAAAAGCCAGGCCTGGTCGCGGGTCATCATCAGGGCGCCAGCGAACAATCCGAATGTCCCGAACTGGATGAGCCGGGCCGGTTTGAGGCTGCGCGAGAGCGGCGAGAGCACCAGGCGGCCGAGCGCGATGGCGCCCCAGTAGAAGCCGGCCCAGAGCCCGGCCTCACCCGCGTCGAGGTCGAACTTCTCGAACAGCATGGTGTACGACCAGGCGCCCGCCCCGGCCTCGATCCCCGTCATGAAGAAGAACAGCACCAGTTGCAGCCAGACGAGCGGTTGGCGCAGGACATGGCTCACGGCCGCCGAGTCAGGGCGGGCCGTTTCGCTGTGGTGCTGGCCATCGGTCCAGCGGCGCTCGGTGACGACGAACGTCACCGCCATCAGGAACGACGCAATCGCCACGATCACGTATCCGAGGCGCCAGCTTTCACCGGCGGCGAGCACCCCGGCCATGATGAACGGGCCAATCATCGCCCCGATCCCGAAGAAGGCATGCAGCCAGTTCATGACGGTGACGGAAAAGTGCTCCGAGGCGTAGAAGTTGAGGCCGGCGTCGACCGCGCCGGAGCCGAACCCGATCAGTGCCGCCACCACCATCAGGAACCAGAAGGCGGGTGAGAGCGCGTAGCCGAGCAAACCGGCCGAGACGGCGGCGGTGCTGACCGCCAGCAACCGGCCGACGCCGAGCCGGTCGATCGCCTTGCCGGCCAGGATGCCCGAACTGAAATAGCCCGCGCCCGACGCGAACAGGATGAAGCCCAGGTCGGCCCGGGGCCGGTCGAACGTGTTCTGGATCGACGGCCACGCCACGCCAAGCACGGCGTCGGGAAGCCCGATGCTGATGAAGGCCAGGAAGGCGACGAACAACAGCAACGAGAATCCGGATTGCGATTTGGTCATGCAGAATGTGCTCTCAGGTCGTTAGATGGGTTGATACG
>JACCYX010000168.1 GCA_013696265.1 Chloroflexia bacterium | reverse complement strand
TGGGCGTACGCGATCCGGCGCAAGCTCGTGCCGCACCGGCCGGTATCGACGTGACCGGCAAACTGCCGGACGCCGTCGCGGCGATCGTCACCTGCTTCGCGACGCGTCCCGAGGTCGCGGCGATCGCGCTGGGTGGCTCGCGCACGTCAAGCCACATCGACGCGGCGTCCGATTACGACCTCTACGTCTACCTCGATGGGGAGATTCCGCTCGACGTGCGGCGCGAACTTGCCGCCCGGTTCGATTCGGATGCGGAAATCGGCAACACCTGGTTCGGGCCCGGCGACGAGTGGGCGGATCGAGCGGCGGGCGTCTCCGTCGACCTGATGTACTGGGAGCGTGCCGGCTTCGAGCGGCAACTGCGCGAGGTGATCGAGGGCTACCACCCCTCGATCGGTTACTCGACGGCGTTCTGGCACACGGTCCGGCATTCGACACCCATCTTCGACCGCGATGGCTGGTTCGCCGGGCTACTAACCTTGGCGGCGACGCCCTATCCCGAGCCGTTGCGCCGGGCGATCGTCGCGTTCAACCAGCCCCTGCTGCGCACCACCAGGTCGTCATACCGGCACCAGATCGAACTGGCCATCGAGCGCGACGATCCGGTCAGCGTGCAGCACCGGCTGACGGCCTTGCTGGCGAGCGTCTTCGACATCGTTTTCGCCGTAAACCGGACCCTGCATCCCGGCGAGAAGCGCCTCCTCGACCACCTCGGGCAACTGGAGCACGGCGCCCACCTCGTGCCCCGGATCAGGGCGCTCATCCTTGCCTCGGCCGATCCGGTCCGCGGCCTCCTGCCGGCAATCGACGCCCTCTGCGACGACCTCGACGCAACCATTCGGGATGCCGGCCTGGCGGATGCGATCGACACAGCGGGAATGCGCAATTCTTCCGATCCGGGTGTATGATGCGAGCACGGGTCCCAATCCACAATCCATCGTTGCGCAAGGAGTGGAAACATGGCTGTTGCGTTGGTTCGCGATATTCCGGGCGTCACCCCCGAGGGCTACGACGCCGTCGTGGCTGAGATCGGGCTGGACAAGGAGCCGGCGGCGGGCCTTATCGTTCATACCGCTGGCATGTTCAATGGCGTCTGGCGGGAAATCGACGTCTGGGAATCGCGCGAAGCATGGGACACCTTCAACCGCGAACGCATTTGGCCGGCGGTTCAGCGCGCAATGGGTGACCAGGCCCCGACCACGCCGGCTCCCGACGCGGAAATCATGGACGTTCACGACCTGATCCAGCCGTGATCGCTTTCCAGGCATTGGCGTTGCCGCGAAGACCGGACCGGGACCGATCGATGGGACCCTCGACGTTCGTTTCGACCGGATACGAGAGGAATCGACATGGCCAAGTACGTCATCATGCTGAACTGGACCGATCAGGGGATCAAGGCCGCCACCGACACGGTCAAGCGCGCCGATCAGGCGCGGCAGCTTGCGGAGAGCCTGGGAGGGCACGTGGACCTGTTGCTGTGGACGGTCGGCCGCTACGACATCGTGGGCGTCTTCGACATGCCGAATGACGAGGCCCTCACCACCCTGGCCCTGAAGGTGGGGGCGATGGGCAGCGTGCGCACCGAATCGCTCCGCGCTTTCACCGCCGAGGAAATGGGCGGCATCCTCGCCAATCTCGGCTGAGGCCTGGACACGGGATTCCACGCGATCGAACGTCACAGAAGCCCCCCGGACATTCCCGACGGACCGGATGCCTCACCAGGGGACCAGCCATCGTGGGCCAGCCCACGATGGCTGCCGGAATCTATCAACGCGCAAACTGTTTCAGCCGGCGCTGGTTGGCGGAATCATCGATCAGTTGGGCGAGGCGGCGTGTCCTGGTCTCCGGACGTTTGGCGCTGATCACCCACCACGTCGCCTGGCGCCGGTAGCCCGCTGGCTGGGCCGCGAACCATTCCCAGGCCGCCTTGTTCGCCTCGAATGTCGCCGCCTGTCCGGGCTCGAAGGCGATCTCCGTTTGCTCGAAGGAGTAGAGCCCGGCGCGCGACTCGTCCCGCTCCCGGTAAACCCGCAACCCGGCTTCATGCACCCGGCCCGTGGCGATCAGTTCTTCGATCCGCCTGAGGTTGACCGCGCTCCAGATGCTGCGCGGCGTCCTTGGCGTAACCCGACAGGTGTAACCATCGGCGTCGACGGTGTGCGCGATGCCGTCGATCCAGCCAAAGCACAGCGCCTCATCCACCACCTGGGGCCAGGTGATCCCGACTTGAACGTGCTTCTTGCGCAGCCCCACCCAGATTTCGGACTCCGATGCATGGTTCGCTTCCAACCAACGCCGCCAATCGGCCGGCGTGTCGAACCATGTCACCTCATCTCGCTTCTTCGCCATGCACGCCTTCTCGTCATGGTTTCCGGCACATCCGCGTCGGTATCATGAACGACACGATCCGGTGTGTATACGGAACAGGTATTCGCCATGGAACAACCCGAAGCGCCCGGCTGGCGCGAGATGGAGCGCGACAATCCGTATTACTTCGACGCTGAGGTCGCCCGTGTCCCCGGTCTCGACCCGCTCGACGTCCCGGCCCGGCTCCGGCGTGGCGCCGGCGGCGCGGAACGGCTGGGAACCAGCCACTACACGACCTGGAAATACCTGCTCCGGCACGCGCGGGAACCGGGAATCCAGCTGGTGCATGGC
>JACCYX010000166.1 GCA_013696265.1 Chloroflexia bacterium | reverse complement strand
TGGCCGGCGCGTGGGCCGGCTTGTCGCGGCTCTCGATAGCGCCTGACCGGTCAGCGGCCACGCACGCGGAACATGTCCGTGTTCCGGGAGCGTGGATCGTCACGAACTGGCGGCGAAGTCAAGCAGTACGCAGGTGTTGACAGTGGCCAGGCCGCTTACGAAATGCCATCTGGCCCGTCAGGCGAGGCCATGCCGGACGGACCAGATGGCCGCGGCGGTTCGGGTTTCGCAGCCGAGCTTGGTCAGGATATGCGTGACGTGCCGTTCGACCGTGCGTTCGCTCAGGGAGAGGCTATCGGCGATGGCGCGGTTGGATGCGCCTTCGGCGAGCAACCGGAGCACTTCAAGTTCCCGTGCGGACAGCCCGCCCGCCGCCTTGATTGGCGGTGATATGGGTTCGGCGGCGAGAGCCAACGCAACCGCTTCGTCGAGCGTCAGCACCCGGCCCTCGGCCCACCACGCGCTCGCGAGTTCGGCATTGAGGGTGACCGCCCGCAGTGCGGCCGTGCGCTCCAAGAGGGTGCGACGCAATGCGTCGGCGACCTCACACTCCGGATGCATGCTCGCCCAGGGCTCCGGGAGCCCCAAAGCGCGCTGGAACGCGAACGTCGCCGTCACGAACGGGAAGGCAATCCGTTCGTGGTGGGCTTCAGAGGCGCCGAACAGGCGGGCGGCTACTTCGTAGTGCCCCATGGCGGAGAGTGCGCCGGCGATCGCCCCCAG
This sequence comes from Chloroflexia bacterium, assembly GCA_013696265.1. Classification (GTDB taxonomy): domain Bacteria; phylum Chloroflexota; class Chloroflexia; order Thermomicrobiales; family UBA6265; genus JACCYX01. The sequence goes on along the minus strand of JACCYX010000166.1, from coordinate 1,641 downwards.
GCAAGCCGCAATCCGGCGGCCGTCGCGCACTTCGCGTGCGTACCGCAGGGCTGACTGGAAATGGCCCAAGGCTCGCTCCGGCTCGCCGCGTGCCCGCGCAACGTCACCGAGCCCCTTGATGGCATCACCGGCAGGCGTGAACCGAAGACCGAGCGACTGCGTCTTCGCCCTCATTTTGAGATACCAGGCTTCCGCCTGGTCAATCTCGCCCTGGTCAATCAGCGTTTCTCCCAGCAGGTTCATGACGATACACTGGCTTACTGGCACCCATGCTTCCCCGGCGCTACGTGCCAGCACCTCCTGGGCCGTCGTGTACCACGCCATTGACCACTCCGGGTGACCCAACCTGTTCGCGGCGAGCCCGCTGAGCATGAGGCTGGAGACGCGGTTCCGCGAATCCCCGTCCGCCTCCCCTAGCGTCAGGGCTTGCTGCGCAATCACCAGGGATCGGTAGAAGTCGTCGTGCTGGTTGAGAATCCAGCTCAGCGCGCGAAGCGCCGCGGTCAGGCTCGGCGTCTGGGTGCCGTCGCTGCGGGGCAGTCCCCATTCCAGCCAGGCCCGACCCTCCAGGCTGTAGCCCCGGGTGGCCCACATCGGCGCCAGCGAACCCGCCAGTCCGAGAAGTTGCGACACGTCGCCAGTCTGCTGCAACCATGCCAGGGCGGCACGAAAGTTTGGGACTTCCGGCTCAAGCTCGTCCAACTTGTCCAGCCCGCCTGAATGCCACCAGACCCGTTCGGTGTCGTCGGCCAGCCAGGCAAAATAGTCTGCATGGGTTTGACGAGCGTGCGTCTCTTCGCGAAGGTCCCGCAGTTGCTCCAGGGCATACTCGCGAATCGTTTCGAGCATGACAAAGCGCGGTTCGCCACGCGGGCCCGGCGTCGCATTCAGCAGGCTGTTGGCTTCGAGGGACGACACGCCAGCCAGGACATCCTCACCATAGCCGGCGACGGCGGCCGCGGCGTCGAGCGTAAACCCTCCCACGAACACCGCCAACCGCCGAAACAGGATCTGGTCCGCCTCGCCGAGCAGGTCGTGACTCCAGGCGATGGCGACGCGCATCCCCTGGTGCCGATCGGGAGCAGTTCGGCCACCTTCGCTCAACAACGACAGGCGATCGCCCAATCGCGCAAGCATCGCCCGTGGCGACAGCACCGGAATACGGGCTGCCGCCAACTCAATGGCCAGAGGAAGGTCATCAAGGCGGCCGCAGATCTCGGAAAGCTCCGCGGTGATCGTAAAGCCGGGCGCGATCGCCCGCGCCCGCTGCTCGAACAGGTCGACGGCATCGTCGCGATCGAGTGGAGACAGCCGGTAGACATGCTCGCCGGGGATCGAAAGCCGCGTGCGACTCGTGCCGAGTATGGACATCCGCGGAGAACGCTCCAGGAGCGCCGCCAGGAACGAGCTGGAGTCGAGGAGATGCTCCAGATTGTCGAGCACGATCATGACATGCCTGTTCTCGCAGGCAATCAGCACGCGCTCCGCCGCGGGTTGCCCCGGTGCATCGCCGAGCCCCAGCGCACTGGCAATAACGACCGGCACAAGGTCGGCATCGCGAACTGGCGCCAGCGACACAAAGACGACACCATCTTCGAATTCGTCGCCCAGACGGCGTGCCACCTCGATCGCGAGCCGGGT
>JACCYX010000322.1 GCA_013696265.1 Chloroflexia bacterium | reverse complement strand
CGGCCTGGCGCGCCGACCACTTGAAGGCATCGCTGCTGAGATACGTTGCGTTCAGGGCGGAAACGATACCCAGCAGCGCCCGCTCGATCCGGCACAGGATATCGTAGAGCGGGAGCAGGTCGTTGCGCTCGGCCAGCATTTCCAGCCACCAGTGCGGCCCAAAGATCAGGTTGGACCCAATCATCGTGCGCTGGAGTTCAACGGGATAGACCGCCGCCTGGCGCTGCCACTCCGGGAGCAAATCGTCGGCGGCGAGGGCGATCGCGTCCCGGAGGCTGGCCACGAAGGCGTGCTTCCGAGGCGATGGATCGCCATCCACCGTGACCTCGTTGAGGATCGCGGCGATGGCCGTGATCTCCATGTGCGCCAGATCGCTCTTCTCCCCGTGATGGGTGAACTCTTCCTCGTGCGTTCGCGCATCGGCGCCGAGGGGGTAGACGCGCCGCCCGTCGGCGCCAACGCTCGCCGCTAGCTCGGCCCTGACATCCAGCGATGGCGTGGCCTCCCAGCAGACCGTCAGCTCGATATCGGACCAGCGATCCGCCCAGCCGCGCGAAACCGAGCCGCACAGCAGCACCGCCCGCACCCCAGGATGCTCACCGTACGTAGCGGCGATCTCCCGGGCAATATTTCGCAGATCAGCGTTTCGTTGACGCTCAACGTGCATGAGGGGTTTCCATCCCGATCAGACGGTTGGCATAGCGAACAGGAGCGGTGAAGCGGTGTCGAGTTTATCGACACCGCTTCACAAACCCCTTTGGTAACAAACGCGCCGGAGTCGTGATTTCCTAGGCCTTGGCGTCCATGGCCGCCTTCACTCGCTCGGGCCGGAATGGAACCCGCCGCAAAAACACGCCGGTCGCGTCAAAGATGGCGTTGGCGATCGCGCCGGCAACCGGCTTCGTCGCGGGTTCTCCGGCCCCCAACGGAGGCTCATCCGGCCGATCCATCATGAGCACGTCGATTTCTTCTGGCGTGTCCATAATATCGAGAATTGGGTAACTGGCCCAATCCACACTGGTGACGTTGCTTTCGTCGAATTGAACCTCCTCATACAGTGTGCGGCTGGCCGCCTGCATCACCGCACCCTCGATCGTGTTCTTCAACGCGCGTGGGTTGACGATCAATCCGCACTCGTGAGCAACGGTGATGCGCCGTGGCCAGACGCGTCCCGTTTCCCGGTTCACCTCGACCTCGACCACGCTCGCGACCACCGTGTTCTTGCGCTGGGCGTAGGCCATGCCTCTCCCAACCAGCACGTTCGGATCGTCCTGCGTCGGATTGGGAAATGGGCGGGCTTTTCAGCCAGACCGCTCGGCGACTGCCTCGATGACCGCAGCATGGCCGTGATCGACGACCTCGCCGCCAGCCTCGGCTACCGGCCCGAGCAGGCGCCCATGGGTATCGAGGTGGTTGGTTGCGATATCAGGATACAAGCGGTCAGCGGCTACATGAAGCCCGTGATGCCACCCAGGACGAAAGTTCCTGAAAATGGTTCAGCACCACTTCCCACGGGAAGCGGTGTTGTGTACAATGCGGTCGCTTAAGTGACATTGAGATCAGCCCGGCTCACGAGTAACAGGGACGAGTGGATCGTAGACCCAGTCATTGTGGGACCACTCCGCGATGCGGTGAGTTCGGAAGGTCCTCGAACAACGTCACCATGCTTCTATTCTCAAGGGGGTGCGGAATGTCGTCTCGGATTTCCCGTCGATCACTCGTCGCCAAAGCGGGGGCCACCGCCGCGGTCGCCGCTGGCGCTGGCGCGTTCACCGCCCCGGCGATCCACGCCCAGGAAAGAACCACCATTTCGTTCCTCACCGACCTGCCGGCTCAAATCATCGTCGACGCTTTCCACGAGGCCCATCCGGACATCGAAGTCCAGATGGAATCCGTATCCTTCGATGAAGTGTTCCAGCAGAACCAGGTCCGGCTCGGTTCCGGCTCGGACACTCCCGACGTGGTCAGTGTCGATGCCCCGCTCGTGACGTCGTACGGGCTTCGAGGTTGGCTCGAACCGCTCGACGACGCCTTTGCTGAAGAGGTGCGCGCGGAATGGGTCGATGCCCAGGTTGCCTCCAGCATCTACGAAGGCCAGCTCCTCGCCCCGCCAATCTGGAACTCATCCCAACTGCTCTTCTTCAATGAAGACTTGCTGACCGCCGCCGGGGTCACCCCGCCGGGTCCTGAAGAGCGCTGGACCTGGGATCAGGTCACCGAAGCTGCCCAGGCCGTAACCCAGGGCGATACCTTCGGCTTCCAGTTCGAGCAATTCAACCGCATCTACCAATTACAACCGTTGCCCCAGGGCAAGGGCGCACAAGTCATCGGCGACGACGGCCTCACGGTCGACGGCATCATCAACGGTCCTGAATGGGTCGAAGCGTTCGACTGGTACCAGAAGATGCACAATGAGTGGGGGGTTTCGCCACAAGGCGAAATCGACATCAATGAGCTCTTCATCAATCAGAAACTGGCAATGTGCGTCCGCGGCCCGTGGGCGATCACCAGCCTCGCGGCAGCCGAACTGCCTTTCTCATGGAAAGCCGCCCCGCATCCGGTCTGGGAGGGCGGCGAAATCTGCGTGCCGACCGATAGTTGGCATCTTGGCGTCAATGCCAGGTCCCAGAACAAGGAGGCCGCGATCACGTTCATTCAGTTCGTCACCAGTTACGACGCTGGCAAGCTCTGGTATGACGCCGGAAATACCTGGCCGATGCAAAAGCAACTGCTCCAGGAAATCGTCGAGAGCCCGGATAACACTGACTGGCCGCGCCTGGCTTACCCGATTGCGGCCCGCGATTCCGAGTACGCCAAGCCTCGACCTCTCACGCCTGGCTATAACGAGTATCAGGACATCCTCAACAGCGCCTTCGAGAATATGCGGAACGGCGGAGTTGTGCAGGACGAACTGAATGCCGCGGCCCAGCAGATCGAGCGTGAAATGCGCAAGTATCGCTAG
>JACCYX010000300.1 GCA_013696265.1 Chloroflexia bacterium | reverse complement strand
AGCCGCAACGACCAGGTCGTCAACGATTTCCGGTTCTGGACCAAACGGGCCCTGATCGAGATTGGTCATGGCCTGCTGGAGTTTTCCAGCGCCCTCGTTGAGGTGGCCGAGGCGCATCCCGACGTCGTGATGCCGGGCTACACCCACCTCCAGCGGGCCCAACCGGTGCTGCTGGGGCACCACCTGCTGGCCTACGTTGAAATGTCGCTGCGCGACCTGGATCGCGTCCGCGATGCCTACCGGCGAACCAACGTGCTCGCGCTCGGGTCGGGGGCGTTGGCCGGAACGTCTTTCCCGCTGGACCGGGAGTCGGTTGCGGCCGACCTCGGATTCGCCCGGATCACCGCCAACAGTCTGGACGGGGTGGCCGACCGCGATTTCGCGCTCGACGCGCTCTTCGCTTGTTCCACGGTCGCGGTTCATCTCTCTCGCTTGAGCGAGGAGATCATCCTCTGGTCGTCCGGTGAGTTCCGGTTCATCGAGTTGTCCGACGCATTCTCGACGGGCAGCTCGATCATGCCCCAGAAGAAGAACGCCGACATCGCGGAACTCGGCCGGGGCAAGGCGGGCCGGGTCTTCGGTGATCTGCTAGGCCTGCTGACGACGCTCAAGGGCCTCCCACTGGCCTACAACAAGGACATGCAGGAGGACAAGGAGGGGTTATTCGACGCAGTGGACACGGTGCTGGCGCTGCTCGATGTCTTCCCACCGATGATCCGCAGCACCCGCTTCAACCGGGAGCGCATGGCGGCAGCGGCGATAGCGGACTTCACGCTGGCGACCGACGCCGCCGATCTCCTGGCGAAGCATGGCGTGCCCTTCCGTGAAGCGCACGGCGTGGTTGGGCGGCTGGTCGCCGCCTGCGTCGCCGGCGACAAGACCTTTGCCGACTTGTCCGACGACGAGTGGGCGGCGATCCATCCCGTGTTTGCCGATCACAAGCCACCGCTGAATGCCCTGGCGAGCGTTTCGATCCGGGACATTCCGGGCGGCACGGCCCCGAACCGGGTGCGCGCCGCGATCGCCGCGGCCCGGTTGGAACTCGGTGACCAGCGCGCATGGTTCGATCGCGAGGCGGCTGCCTATGCCGCGCTGTTCGAACGCCCGTAGGGCTGCACTCAATTAACGCTGGTAGGGGAGGACCTTGTGTCCTCCCCTACCGGAAAAGGTGTCTTTAATCCGCCGCGGAGGCGGTGACGCCCGATTCCTGGATCGCGCTCCAGATCCGGTTCGGCGTGAACGGCGTGTTGAGGTGGGTGATGCCCCACGGCTCCAGCGCGTCGATCACCGCGTTCACGGTTGCCGGCGTCGCGCCGATCGTCGCCGCCTCGCCGATGCCCTTGGCGCCCATCGGGTTCAGGTAGGTCGGGGTCTCGGTGTGGTACGACTCGAACTCCGGGAAATGGTGGGCGCGCGGCACGACGTAGTCGTTGAGCGTGCCGGTAATCAGTTCCCCGGACTCGTCGTAGTGCACCTCCTCGAACAATGCCTGGCCGATGCCTTGCGCCAGGCCGCCGTGCACCTGGCCGGTGACGAGCATTGGGCTGATGATCTTGCCGCAGTCGTCAACCGCGACGTAGCGCAGGATCTCGACGTCGCCCGTCTCCGGGAAGACTTCGACGACCGCGATGTGGGTACCGAACGGAAACGTCGTGCCGGCCGGACGGAAGAAGTCGGTCGATTCGAGCCCGGCGTCGAACTCGCTCGGCAGACCCCCGCCGTAGGCCGCCTCGGCGATGTCGGCCAGGGTCACGGATCGCGTCGGCACACCGGCCACGCGGTAGACGCCGTCTTCCAGTTCGATGTCCTCAGCCGAGGCTTCGAGCAGGTGGGCGGCGATCTGCTTCGCCTTCTCGCGCACCTTGTCGAGCGAGAGCATCACCGCCGCCCCGCCGACGGCCAGGCCGCGGCTGCCCATCGTCCCGTTGCCCTGGGGCGTATTGCCGGTGTCGCCGTGCTGGACGACGACGTCACCGAAGTCGGCCCCGATGTTGTCGGAGGCGAGCTGGGCGAAGGTGGTTTCCTGGCCCTGCCCGTGTGGGGAGATGCCGGTGAAGATCGTGACCGCCCCGCTCGGCTCGACGCGGACGGTGGAGCTTTCGTAGGGGCCGAAGCCGCAGATCTCGACGTAGCTGGCGAACCCGATGCCGATGTAGCGGCCCTGGGCCCGTCCGTCCGCCTGTTCCTGGCGCAGGGCCGCGTATTCCACGACCTCGATCGCTTTGTCCAGCGGCTTTTCATAATCTCCGGAGTCGTACTGGGCTCCGGTGAGCGTGTCGAACGGAAACGCTTCCGGCCGGATGAAGTTGACGCGCCGGACATCGACCGGGTCGAGGCCAGTGACGTCGGCCACGAGATCGGCGATCCGCTCGATGTAGTAGGCGGCTTCCGGGCGACCGGCGCCGCGATAGGCGTGGTTGGCACCCGTGTTGGTGTAAACCGTGGTGCAGACGTAATCGAGGGCCGGGATGTCGTAGCAGCCGGTGGACATCGTCCAGGTCGAGGAGGCGAGCCCGAGCCCCTTGGGCAGGGCGCCGGCATCGCTGGTGACGCGGGCCCGCAGGGCTAGGATCTTGCCGGTCTCGTCTGCGGCGGCTTCGATGTCCGCCCACTGGTTGCGGCCATGGGCGCTGCCGAGGAAGTTCTCGGAGCGGGTTTCGATCCACTTGACCGGGCGCTTGAGTTTGTAGGCCGCGCCGGAGACGAGGAAGTCCTCGGCGTAGGCGCCGATCTTCTGCCCGAAACCGCCACCGACCTCCGGAGCGATGCAGCGGACCTGGTTTTGCTTGAGCCCGATGGCCTCGGCGATTTCGTTGCGGTTCCAGTGCGGCGCCTGGGTCGAGGTCCAGAATGTCAGCCCTTGCGTGATCGGGTCGACTGTCGCCAGCACGGCGCGGGGCTCAATCGGCACGGCGCTCAGGCGCTGGCTGCGGATGCGGGCACTGGTGGTGAAGGGTGCGGACGCGAAGGCGGCCTCCACATCGCCGCCGCGTTTGCCGCCAACGACCGCCCCGATGTTGTTCGGCACCTCGTCGTAGACCAGCGGCGAGCCCGCTTCCATCGCGGCAAACACGTCAGTTACGGCTTCGAGTGGGTCGATGTCGAGTTCGACCAGTTCGGTGGCGTCGACCGCCTGGGCGCGGGTTTCGGCGATCACCATCGCCACGGCTTCGCCCACGAAGCGGACCTTGCCGATCGCGAGTGGTCGAATCGCCGGGACGTGGATTGCGCCCGCGACTTCTTCCTCGGTCTCGCCGGTGTTCTCCTCACCGGTGTCCTCGCCGCGAGCGGTCGTGTCCATGGAGGCGAGGTACTCGCCGAGGTTGTCGCCGGTGATGACCGCGATCACGCCGGACGCCGCCTCGGCGGCCGAAGCGTCGACGCCGTTGAGGACGCCGTGCGGATAGGGGCTGCGCACGAACGCGGCGTGGAGGATGCCCGGCAGCTTAACGTCGTCCACGTAGGTGGAACTTCCCGTGATAAGTCGAGGATCTTCCTTGCGTCGGACTCGGGCCCCGACCATCTTGCTCATGACCATGCGCGGAACTCTCCCGTGGTGTGCGGCTCCGGGCGACATCGACGTGATGTCAGCCGGAACGTGCTCGTTGCCGAATGTGCTCTCCCCATTCTCATGGGGTTGACGATGCGGGTCAATGCGGAATGGCGCATGCAAAGCATCGTTAAACAGGCAACCGGCCGGGAGATACGCTCCACGGCCGGTTGGGTAAACCCGATCAGGTTGCGGTTTTGCGGCTGGAACCGAGCCGGGTCGTTGGGATCGAGGTAATTCCCGCCGCACCGCTCTCGCCATCGATCTCTTCGTCAATGGTCAGCCACCCGCGCCGGAGGGCGGTGACGACAGCCTGTGTGCGGTCGTTGACCGCCAGCTTGCGCAGGATCGACGTGACGTGGTTCTTGACCGTCTGGGCGCTGATGCCGAGCGCGAAGCCGATTTCGGCGTTGGTCATGCCATCGCTCACCTTGCGCAGGATTTCAAGTTCCCGATCCGTGAGCGGCATGAAGGCGCTGCTGAGGGCGACATCGACCGTGGTGTTGTTGCGGAACTGGTCGAGCACCCTGGCCGCCACGTAGGGCTTGCTAAGCAGTTGCTCGTTGATGACGTATTCGCCGGTGGCCGACCGGCGGACGAGTTCCTGAAGCAGGTCTTCACTGATGTCGCGGCCGGAGTAGGCGCTGGCGCCTGCCCGGATCGCGGAGAACAACTCGTCGTCGCTCTCGTTGGCGGCGATCACGATCGTCGCGATCGCGGGAAAGCGCCGGCGCATTTCGGCGGCGAACGCCAGGCCGGGCGCATCCATCAGCGTCGTGCCGACCAGCGCCACCACCGGCGCCGTTTCATCGGCCAGTTTGTACCCGGCTTCGGCGGTCTCCGCGCTGCCGGCAACTTCCAGCCCATCGATGGATTCGAGCAGCGATACCAGCCCACGCCGATACAGCGGTTCCCGCTCGATGACGACGACCCGAATCACATCCGGCTTGTTCATGACCGTTTCCTTGCGTGCGTCCCATTGATCGAATCGTAAAGGAGTCCGCGCAACCGTCCTCGATTCGTCGTTCCGCTATCAGGTTCCGAATCGCGGCTCCAGCGAATTTCCGGCATTCTGGACATTCATTGTTCGTACGTCGGTGAGATTCATGGAGACAGGTGAGTTTACCGTGGTCCCACACCGCATCGTGGCGAGTTGGCATCGGTGGGCCGCCATTTCCCCAGACCTCCCCATTGGTCACAACAATCTTACGACACAATGGGGCATCGTGCTTCCGCCAGGCGCCGGCGACGTGACGATCGCCGATCACGGCTATCAGTGCGCGTTGGCGTGCTGGCCGAGCCCGGCTGGTCCGTTCGACTTGCGGATGAGCCCCGTGACCGCGATGAGCGTGAGCAGGTAGGGCAAGGCGACCAGCAGGTCAGCCGAGATTGGGAACCCCGATGTTGCCTGAGCCTCGATCTGGATCGCCTGGGCGGCCCCGAACAGCAGCGCCGCCCCCGCCGCGCCAAACGGTGTCCAGCCGCCGAAGATGACCGCGGCCAGGGCGATGAACCCGCGTCCAGCGGTCATGTCCAGGGTGAAGTACGAAAGATTGCCGATCGAGAGGTAGGCGCCGCCCATCCCGGCCAGCGCGCCACTGGCGACGACCGCCAGGTAGCGGTTGCGCGTCACGTCGATACCGACGCTTTCGGCCGCCTGTGGGCTCTCGCCAGACGCCATCGTGTGCAGGCCCTGTTTGGTGCGGAACAGGTAGAAATGGACCAGCGGCACGATCACGAGCGCCGCGAAGACGAGGACGTTGACGGTGCCGAAGAGATCGGGCAGTTGCTCGACCGAATCCGTGGCGCCCGCCCGATCCCAGATGAGCTGGATCAGGAACGCGGTCAGCCCGGCCGCGATCAGGTTGATCGCCGTTCCGGCCACGATCTGGTTGCCCCGCAACGTGATGCACCAGAAGGCGTGGATCATGGCCGCGACGGACGCGGCGCCCACTCCGATCGCCGCGCCCAGCCAGGGGCTGCCGGTCCAGTGCGTGCCGGCCACGGCGAAAAATGCCCCGGTCAGCATCATGCCTTCCAACGCGATGTTGATGACGCCCGACCGTTCGGAAAGGATCCCGCCCATCGCCGCCAGGACGAGCGGGGTGGCCGAGCGCAGGATGGCGGTCAGCAACGCGACGGTGAAGAAATCGCTCACGGGTACCTCACTAAATCGCCGGTGGCGCGGGACGCGATTCGATCTCCGGGGCCATCCCGGTGTCGCTCGCCCGATCGCCACCGGACGGCGTTTTAGGCGTTCCCAGCCCGCGGAACCAGGGGAGGCGGTTCATCGCCTCGAAGGCGGCGACGGCCAGGATCACGAGTCCCTGGAGCACAAGCACGATGTCGCGGCTCACGTCCGCCTCGGCTTGCATCGTCAGCGCGCCGGCGCTCAGCAAACCGAACAGGAGACCGGAGAAAATGACACCGATCGGATGGTTGCGCCCGACCAGGCCGACCGCGATCGCCGTGAAGCCCAGGCCGGGCGGCACCGCGCTGTGCCGCCCGTGGAGCCCCAGCGATTCGCCCGCTCCGGCGAGACCGGCGAGCGCCCCGGCCAAAGCCATCGCGATTGCGATCGTCATGCCCCACCGAATGCCGCCGTACCTGGCGGCGCCCTCGGACAGTCCGACGGTGCGGACTTTGTAGCCGAACGTGGTGTGGAAAAGAACGAACCAGATGGTGAACGCGGCGACGAAGGCGATGGCCACCCCCGCGTGCAAGCGCGTGGCGTCCAGCACGATCGGCAGGCGGGCGGTATCGAGCACTCGCTCGGTGCCCTGGACGCTGTCATCGACCGGTAGCCAGTCGGACCGCCTCTGGATGGAGTAGATAATCAGCCGGAACGCCAGGTAATTGAGCATGATCGTCGTGATCACCTCATGCGCGCCGGTCGCCGCCTTGAGCACGCCGGGGATGAACCCCCACACGCCGCCGGCGATCGCCGCCACGAGGACCGCCAGGGGAATGTGGATCGCGGACGGAAGCCCCCAATCGGTCGCCCCGACCAGCGCGGCCGCGAATCCGCCGATCACCAGTTGCCCTTCGATTCCGACGTTGAACATCCCGGCCCGCGCCGCGACCGCGAAGGCGAGTCCGCCCAGGATGAGGGGCGCCGCGTAAACCAGCGTCTCGGCGCGGCCGCGTCGTGAGCCGAGCGCACCCTCGGCGAGGGACCGGTACGCTTCCCAGGGGTCCTGGCCCGAGATCACGATCACCACGGCGCCGATCAGCAGCGCCACGAGCACCGCGACAACCGAGCCGACCGCGTTGACGAAGGCGCTGCCCGGTCGAATCGTCATGAGGGGGCTTCCCCGCAACGGGGTGGCGCTGTGGGATTCATTAGGCAGCCGCCATTGCGGGTTCGCTGGGCCGTCCGCCCATCAACAACCCGAGTTGGGCCCGATCCGCCGTGCTTCCCTTGAACTCGCCAACGATCCGGCCCTCGCTCAACACCACGATCCGGTCGCTCAGGTCCATGATTTCATCGAGGTCGAACGACAGGAGCAGCACCGCCTTGCCGGAGTCGCGCGTTTCTACCAGGCTCCGGTGCACGAATTCGATCGCGCCCACGTCAAGCCCTCGCGTGGGCTGGATCGCCAGCAGGATATCCGGGTCCCGTTGCAGTTCCCGGGCGATGATGAGTTTCTGCTGGTTGCCACCGGAGAGCGATCGGGCGGGCGTCGACGCCGACGGAGCGCGGACATCGAATCTCGCCATCAGCGACGAGGTTAACTCGCGGATCCAGCCCGAACGGATCCAGCCGCGCTTGGTGAATTCCGGCCGTTCGGTGTTTCCCAGCAGCGCGTTCTCCCACAGTGGAAAGTCCAGTACAAGCCCCCGGCCGTGGCGATCTTCGGGAATGTACGAGACTCCCGCCTGCCGAAAGCCGGTCGCGTTTTCGCCGAGCACATCTTGGCCCTTGATCGTCAACGTGCCGCTGTCCGGCTTGCGAAGTCCCGACAGCACTTCGACCAGTTCAGACTGACCGTTCCCTTCGACGCCGCAGACGCCCAGGATTTCGCCCCGCCGCAGCTGGATCGACGCGACGTTCAAGGTTTCCTGGTGGTGTGCGCCCGTGCAGCGGAGGTCCTCGCCGTCGAGGATCGTCTCGCCGGGAGTGGCGGGCGGGCGGTCGACCCGAAGCAGTACTTCGCGCCCCACCATGAGTTCGGCGAGTTCCTGGGAGGTCGTTTCGCTGGTGACCCGGGTACCGATCGTCTTGCCCCGGCGAATCACGGTGACCCTGTCACTGACGTTGGCGACTTCGCGAAGCTTGTGGGTGATGAAAATGATCGTGCCGCCGTCCACCCGTAGCCGCCGCAGGATGACGTAGAGGTCGTCCACCTCCTGGGGGGTGAGCAGGGCCGTCGGTTCGTCGAGGATGAGTATGCGGCTGCCTTGATAGAGCGCCCGCAGGATCTCGACCCGTTGCCGCATGCTGACCGGCAGGTCACCGACCTTCGCGTCAGGATCGACATTGAGACCGTAGGATGTCGCCAACTCGGCCACCCGGCGGGAAGCCGCTGCCCGATCGAGGATCGAATCCGGTCCCTCGTTGCCGAGGATGACATTCTCGGCAACGGTGAAGCGCGGGATGAGCATGAAATGCTGATGCACCATGCCGAGCCCGGCTTCGACCGCCTGGCGCGTGTTGTGAAAATGGACGGACTTCCCGTTGATGAGGATCTCGCCCTCGTCCGGGTTGTAGAGCCCGAACAGCAGGTTCATCAGCGTCGATTTGCCGGCGCCGTTTTCACCGAGCAGGGCGTGGATTTCTCCCGTCCGAACGGCCAGGTTGACGCCATCGTTGGCGATGACGCCTGGAAATCGCTTGACGACATCCCGCATTGTAACGGCATCGGGAGCCCGAGGATTGGCGGTTCGAGGGTCGGACATCTTGCGATTCACCCATGGGAACGGGGAGGGACGCTGCCCTCCCCGTTCCGCCAGAGGCCGAAACTGGGTCTCCCCAGCGGTGCTCAGGAAGCGGGCGTCGCGGCCGGCGAGGCGGCGGGTGTCGCCGCGCCGTCGAGCGGCGTCGGGACGAACGCCGCGAGTGCGTCGTCATCGGCCGGCGGCACGATGACGCCGTCGATAATTGCCTGCTTGTAGGCGGCGACCGTATCCAGCATCGACTGATCGACGGTCGCATCGAAGGCGTAAATATCCATACCGCCTTCGACCAGGCCGAGATCATCGACCGTGCCGCCGGGGAAGTTTCCATCGACTACGGCCTGGGCAGCGTCGAAGAAGGCGACATCCACGCCCTTCCTGATCGCGGCCAGTTGGCGGCCGGGCGCGAGATGCGATTGGTCGGTGTCACCGGCCATGATCCAGAATCCTTCACCCTGTTCATTGACCGCGTCGAAACTGCCAACGCCGGTGCGCCCAGCGATCGGCAAGACGACATCGGCGCCATTGTTGAGCTGGGCCAGCGTGAGTTCCTGGCCCAGTGCCGGGTCTTCGAAGCTGTCGGCGTAGGAAATGAGGACTTCGATGTCCGGGTTGATCGTTCGCGCGCCGGCCACGAATCCGACCTCATACCGGGCGACGGGCGGGACGCGAATGCCGCCGACGACGCCCAAGATTCCTGACTGGCTCACCAGCGCGGAGAGCACGCCGCCCAGATAGGCACCTTCATGCTCGCGGAAGACCACGGAGTAGACGTTGTCCTGCTCGACCACGCCGTCGAGCAGGGCGAAGAACTTGTCCGGAAACTGGGGCGCGACTTCCGCCACGGCGTCTCCCAGGAGGGCGCCGACGGCGATGGTCAGGTCCGAGGTTTCGCCGCCCTGGGCGAGGTTGGGGGAATAGTCCGCCTGGGTCTGGCTTTCGAGAATGTTGAACGTCACGCCCAGTTCTTCGGCCGCCCGGTCGCCACCGAGCACCGCCAGGTCGTTGAAGTTCTGGTCGCCCACGCCGGCCGTGTCGGTAACCATCGTCACGGTGACGTCGGACTCCTGGGCGGATCCCACTGAGAGGTTGCCGAAGATCGCCGCGCCGAGCACGGTGCCGCCCGAAGCCGCGATAACCCGCCGACGGTTCATGCGCGCGTTCAATCGAGTGATGCCTGCCATGAAGGACCCTCCGGTGCACAACGACGCAACGCCGCGTCATTGTCGAAACTATCGATGCTCACGATGGAGTTGCCGCCTGTTCTAGGGGGTCATAGTACCAGTTACCCACAGGGCATTGCGAATCAGTCACGCGGCGTTCGAAGCCATCGTCCACCATACTGAAGGCGGAAAATTGGGCGGGCGACACAGGTCGAACCGCTTACGGCGCGGAGCGAGATCGTGAGTCCGGAGATCATTCCGGTACGCCGGACACTTCGGGACATGCGGAAATCAGGAATCGATCAGGTGATGTACCTCAATGAGCGATAGCGCGACACGTTCCAATGTCTTGAGCTTTATCGGCGGCGACTCGAAGCGCCCGGCGCGGGGAATGGCGGCCTCCAGTGACGCCAACGGGGAACGGGTGCGCCCGGATACCTGGTCGGAACTGTGGCGGGTGGTGGCGGCGCACGTCGTGGAGTTGCGGAATGCTGGGGTGATCGACGACGCCGGGTTTTCGGCGATTGCCCGTTCCCTGCTGGCGGCCCGGCAATCGCCGGCTGGCGAAGCCAACTCGCCCCGGGCCCTGGCCGAACGCCTTGATAGGCGCATCGAATCGCAGATACCAGCCAGCGTCTCTGGTGCGGCCACCCTCGGGCTCGCGCGCGAGGAGTGGCTGGCGACCGCTGGGCGGCTGACCTGGCGAGAAGCCGCCCTGGCGATCATGGCCCATGCATTGGACGTGTCCGAGGCGGTCCTGGTCCTGGCTGAAACGCACGTCGTGACCATCATGCCGGCCTTCACCGGGGGACGTCCGGTCCAGCCGACGACGCTCGCCCACTATCTCGGGGCGGTGATCGGGCCGCTTGGTTCGGCCCGCGGGCGGCTGGTCGAGTCCTTCACGCGGCTGAACCGGTGCCCGCTCGGCGCCGGGATGCTCGCCGGCGACGTACTCGCGGCGGATCGCGCGGATGTGGCGCAACGCCTCGGCTTCGGCGAGCCGGTACCGAACACGATGGATGCCCTGGCCTCGGTCGAAGACCTGATCGGGTTGCTGGACGCAGTCGCGGCGTTGGTCGGGCCGATGGGCCGGTTCGTCCGGGAAGTCGGCATCTGGATCCGGACCGATCCGTCGAGCTTCGTGCTCGACGAAGGATGGACCACGATTCCGGAACCGGCCCATCCTGCCCTGGCGATGTCCGAGCGGCTCGATGCGCTCCAGATCGCGATGGCGACTCTGGAAGACGACCTGGATTCAGCGCGCCGACAGCTGAGACGGCTTGGTTACGGCCCGCTGGGGGCCGCGCACGACACGGTGATCGACGCGGCACCGCGACTGATTTCACCGTGCCTCGATGCCCTGGCGACGGCGAACGCGCTCTTTTCGACCGGGTTGGTCGTCAACCGGGCGTATCTCGGGAACCGCGCCGGCCGCGGCTATACGACCGCCGCTGACCTGGCGACCTTCCTGATGACCGAAGAGCAGATTCCGCCGACCGCCGCGAGGCAAATTTCCGTGCTGGTGCTGGCCCGGCTGAAGGAGGCCGGCCTGGAGGTGAGTGGGATCACGCCGGACATGATCGACTCGGCGGCGTTGTTGACGATCGGACGCGAGATCAAGGTCGAGATAGAGTCGCTGGGCCGCTACCTGGCCCCTCGCCGTTACATCGAGCGTCGCCAGGTCACGGGCTCGCCCGCCCCGGAAATGACCCGCGCCTGGCTCGCCGATGAACGCGCCCGATTGACCGCCGATCGGCACTGGCTCCAGCAAACCCAGGTTGGGATCGACTCGGCCTCCGAAGCGCTCACCGCAACTATCGAGCGGGCCGCTGACGAATCCATGGACGGCTGATTTTTGCACCTGCGGAGCGTTGGTGGAGCACGGCCTCCCCGACCACAATCCGGGCTATTCCGCCGACTCGGCCATTGCGTCCGACACCGCGGCCAGCGTGGTCTTGATGTCTTCCTGGCTGTGAACGGCTGAGAGAAAGAGGGCCTCGAACTGGGATGGTGCGAAATAAACGCCGCGATTGAGGAGCGCGTTGAAGAACCGGCTGAAGCGATCAGTGTCGCTTCCTTTGGCGTCCTCATAGTTTCGTACCGGTGCATTGTTGAAGAAGAAGCCGGCCATGGTTCCAACGACCGTTGCCTGGATCGGGGTTCCGCTCCGCCTGGCGGCTTCGGCCAAGCCGGAAATCAACCGCTCCGCCGCCGCCGCCGCGGCATCCCAGACGCCGGGCCGGCCCAGGATCCGGAGCGTCGCGATCCCAGCTGCCGTGGCGACCGGGTTGCCGGAGAGCGTGCCCGCCTGGTACATCGACCCCGATGGCGCGACGTGGTCCATGATCTCGCGCTTGCCGGCGTAGGCGGCCAGGGGAAATCCGCCGCCAACCACCTTGCCGAACGTCAACAGGTCGGGTTGCACGCCGTAGCGGGCAACCGCCCCTCCCGGCGCGACCCGGAAGCCGGTCATCACCTCGTCGAAAATCAGGATCGAACCGTGTTCCGCCGTGATCTTGCGCAATCCTTCGAGGAATCCCGGTTGCGGTTCGACGACACCCATGTTGCCGGCGACCGGCTCAACGATGATCGCGGCGATCTGGTCGCGATGCAGGGTGAACAACTCGTCGACCGCTTCCAGATCGTTGAACGGGGCGACCAGCGTGTCCGCCGTCGCCCCGGCCGGCACGCCGGGACTGTCCGGCAGGCCCAGGGTCGCCACGCCGCTGCCCGCCTGCACCAGGAGCAGGTCCGCGTGCCCGTGGTAGCACCCGGCGAACTTCACGATCTTGTCGCGGCCAGTGGCGGCCCGCGCCAGCCGCAGGGCGCTCATCGTGGCCTCCGTCCCGGACGAGACGAGGCGAACCAGATCGACGCCAGGGACCGCCTGGACGATCAGTTCGGCCAGTTCGGTTTCAGCCTCGGTTGGGGCGCCGAAGCTCGTTCCCTTGCGCAGCGCGGCGGTGGTGGCTTCGACGACTTCGGGGTGGGCGTGGCCGAGGATGAGCGGTCCCCAAGACAACACGTAGTCGAGGTACTCGTTTCCATCGACATCCCAGAAGCGGCTGCCGGCCCCGTGGTCGACAAAGACCGGCGACCCGCCCACCGACCGGAAGGCCCGGACCGGGCTGTTGACACCGCCGGGAATCACCTGCCGGGCGGCGCTGAATGCCGCCTCGGACGCCGATCGGTTTCGCGGTCGCGCATGGGGCCGTTCGGGCACAGGAAGCACTCCTTGATGATTTCGGGGTAGTCACTGGAACCAATCTCCCGATGTCCGCGTGATTCTATCCGGCATGCGGACGGGGGAAAACAAGGATCAGGTTCGGGGAACACCCATGATGTCGAGAGTCCGCTCGGCTTCCTGGTCCGTTTCGGCGGCTCGAAGGGCGAGGATCGGATCGTGGGTCAACTTTCGGGCGACTGAATTGGCCAGCGCCCGGACCAGGTTTTGGTCACGCTCGGAAAGATGGGCGAGCTTGCGGAGCGTGCGCTCAATCTCGGCATCCCGCACTTCGTTGGCATGCGTCTGGAGCGCGGTGATGGCCCGCGCACCGGATCGGCTTTGCGTCCACTGCCCGAACCCGTCGACCGCGGCGTTGACCAGCGCCTCCACCTTTGACACCTCGTCCGCGTACTGCCGTCGGGTCTCCGCCGCGAGCGGTTCGAGCGCGTCGACATCGCGGACCCGCACCCCTTCCAGCAACTCGCAATCGGGGGAAATCGAGCGTGGGACGCTGATGTCGATCAGCAACAATGGCGCGGTTCGGGGCAGGATATCCGGCAGGGAAACCATCGGCTCGTCGACCATCACGGCGCCAATCACGAGATCGGCGCGAGCGATCGCCTGCGCCAAACCAGAGATCGGAATCGCCAGCCCTCCTACCGTGGCGGCCAGCGCCTGAGCGCGGTCGAGCGAGCGATTGACGACCAGCAGTTCGGAGACGCCGTGGGACCGGATCAGTTTCCCGGTCAGCGTCGCCATCTTCCCGGCGCCGAGCAACAGGACGCGCTTGCCCCGCACCCCGTCGAGTTCGTGTCGCCCCAGATCGACGGCGGCGTGGGCGATCGACATCCGGTTGCGGGAGATGTCGGTTTCGGTGCGGGCCCGCTTGCCAGTCTTCAACGCATCGGTGGCCAATCGCTGCAAGATTGGACCGATCGCCCCAACCTCACGGGCATGAGCCAGCGCCTCACGGATTTGCGACAGGATCTGGGGCTCGCCGAGCACCAGGGAATCCAGGCCGCTCGCCACGCGAAAGAGGTGGGCGACCGCGTCCTCGCCAACGTGCGCGTAAGAAGACCGCTCCAGCAGATGGGTGGGCACGCTGTGGTAGCCGGAGAGAAATCCGTAGATTTCCGCCCGGGCGTCCCGTTCCCCGGCTTCCACGGCGTAAATCTCAGTGCGGTTGCACGTCGACAGGATCATGCCCTCACCGAGATTCGCGTGCAGCGCCAGGAGCCCTTCGGTCAGCGAGTCCCCCGAGAAGGCGAGGCGCTCCCGCACGGCGACCGGCGCGTACGCATGATTCGATCCGACAACCACAACTCTCGGAGTCGTCAACCCGCCCGGCCCCTGTCTCTCTTTGCCCGCACATCCCACAATGGGTCCACGCATGGCCGTCAGTCGGCATGCCGCCTGAAAATCTCTCTCTAGGATACCCCACCACGACGGGGGATTCGCACGCGAAGAGGCAGCAGTTCAGGAATAATTCTCAACGAGGAACCGAAGGTCCCGGGCCTCCTCCCGCGCTTTGCGCCCCGCGCCGTCTCGCCATATAGTGCGGGCAAGCGATCGCGAGACACACGATCGTATCCACGCGATTACAGACCCCAGTTCGGTCCGGCTAGTTTCCATCAGGGAGTGACCTTCATGGCATCAACCAGGACAGCGCAGACCATCGAATCCCGGTATCGGGAAGAATTCGCCGGCTCGGCCGCCATGTTCGAGCGCTCGCGGAACGCGATCGTCGGCGGCATCACGCACGACGGGCGGCAGATCAAACCGTTTCCGCCGTATGTGAAGCGAGCGGACGGCGCCTACAAATGGGACGTCGACGGCCACAAACTGATCGACTATTGCATTGGACACGGGTCGCTGATCCTCGGCCACAACGATCCTGACATCAACGAGGCGATGCAGGCTCAGGTGACGCGCGGTACGCACTTCTCCGCCGGCCACGAGGGCGAGATCCGGTGGGCGGAAAAAGTTGTCGAGCTGGTGCCCTCGGCGGAGCAGGTCCGGTTCACGGCGTCGGGAACCGAGGCGACCTTGCTGGCAATGCGGATCGCCCGCGGCTTCACCGAAAAGACGACGGTGCTCAAGTTCGAGGGGCATTTTCACGGCTGGCTGGATTACGCGCTGAAGGGTGAAAAGGCGCCGTTCGAGGCGACATCGGTTCCGGGCATCCCTAAGGAAACGCTGAGCACCATGGCAGTGATCCCTTCGAACGATCCCGCGATGCTGGAGGAACGGCTCGTCCAGGGCGATGTCGCGGCTGTGATTCTGGAACCGAGTGGGGCATCGTGGTCGACTATTCCGCTCAAGAATGATTTTCTCAAGGCCGTACGCGAGATCACCCACAAGCACGATGTGCTGCTCATTTTCGACGAGGTGATCACCGGTTTCCGCTGGGCCCCCGGCGGAGCGCAGCAACGCTTCGGCGTCACCCCGGACCTGACGACGATGGCCAAGATCATCGCCGGCGGCATGCCGGGCGGGGCGGTCGCCGGGCGGGCGAACGTGATGGAGATGGTCGCTTTCAAGGATGTGCCTGGTTGGAATGGGATGCGGCGGGTGCCTCAGGCGGGAACGTACAATGCCAACCCGCTGGCGGCGGCGGCGGGCTACGCGGCCCTGGTGAAATGCGCCGATCCAAGCGTCCAGTCCTACTGCGATAATCTCGCGAAGAAGGCGCGCGTCGGCCTGAACCAGGTTATCCGGTCACTGGACATTCCCGGCTTCGCCTGGGGCGAAAGCTCGGTCTTCCACGTCGCCTTGGGCCAGTTTGCCACGAACCTGGCGGCGGACGACCTGCACACGCCCGAGGGCGTTTCCACCGAGTTCCTCAAGGGCAGCGGCGGCGACAAGCTCGGGATGGCGTTCGAGATCGGCATGCTGCTCGAAGGCGTGCACGTCTTCCACTGCGGTGGCCTGCTCTCGACCCGCCACACCGATGCCGATGTGGAGTTCACAGTCGCCGCAGCCGAAAAGGTCTTCCAGGCGCTCAGGTCCGAAGGCGCCTTAGCGTAGTCGGATTGGCCGGCACCGCTGGCAACACCTGGTGAGGTCTCGTAGGGGAGGGCTAGCGAGCCGTGAAGCCGTACGACGCGACGACACACGGCTCGCGGGCGCCTGTCCAGAGCGCAGCGTGGGACCCTCCCGCCTGATCGCGGTGTCGTCTGGTTGCCGATTCGTCACTGATTTCATCGGCGCATCGAACCGAGTCCGTGATCGTTGCGCGGCGGGAGGGCATACGCGGGCCAGAACGGGGTAGCGAAGGTGCTCTTCATGGCCCGCTAGCCATGAGGTCCAACAAATGAAAAGTAAGTGCCCGAATCGGCGTAAATCTTGGCTTCACATGGGCGCATCGGGAGTTATTTTGGCTCCGCGTGGATACGCAGATCTGCCTGGAGCCGAGAATGCATGAGTTTCGAC
>JACCYX010000290.1 GCA_013696265.1 Chloroflexia bacterium | reverse complement strand
GATCGAGGATGTCGGGCTCGGACGCGCCGCCGCTTCCTTCCTGGTCATCGGCGACGCCGTCGTTGTCGTCATCGGGATCGAACTCGTCGGCGATGCCATCGCCATCGCTATCGACCGCGCGCACGATCTCGTGTGGCGAGGGTGGTGCCGGGGAAGCAGTTGCGGTGACGGGCAACAGCGCCAGCAACGCGATGCCAGTCATCACCAACATGCGTGAGCCGTTGGGAGACAACTCGAAGAGCCGTGTCATGGACAACTCCTGCTTGACCGATCGCTGATGAAAGGTATGGACAAGGGACCCGTGGACTGTTTGCCGCCGAGAATTCGATTGTGCCTTCGACTCCGCGAAGTATTCCATAATTGACGAGATCAGGGTAGGGATTGCGCCGGATAGCGCGACCTGGATCAGAATGTTTGCTACTCGGGCGGCACCTCGACGCACGGCGGTACTGCTCGACAGCTGGTCGCCTGGCTACGAAGGTGAGTCCATGCTGAATCGTCCAGATGGGCCGCTGGGGATCGAGAGGGTGGGGAGGGCGAGGCGGTATGGATGGATTGGCGACGACGATATTGTGGCAAGCACAACCGGAAGGCGAACGCGTCGACCGGTTGCTGGATCTCGTCGAATACGTCGCCCTCGGCATCGAGTTGCTGGCGGTTGCGGTCATCGCCGTGACCATGGCGGCGGCGTTCGGGGCCTATTTCTGGAACCGGTTGGGGGGCCGGCGTGGCTCCCATTACGAATCGTTCCGGGCACGCCTGGGGTCGGGGTTGCTGCTCGGCCTGGAAATCCTGGTGGCGGCCGATGTGATCCGGACCGTCGCCTTCGAACCGACCCTCCAGAGCGTCGCCGTCCTCGGCTTGCTGGTCGTGATCCGCACCTTCCTCAGTTGGGCGCTGGTCGTGGAGATCGAGGAGCGGTGGCCCTGGCAAGCGAGGAAGCCGGATTGATGCGGGCTCATCTGGAGCACGGACCGTCAAAAGCCATCGAGAGGGAACATCATGCGGCGAATTGGGGATTACGCGTTTCTGGGAGATTTGCAGACCGGGGTCCTCGTCAGCCGGGAGGGTTCGATCGACTGGTGCTGCTTTCCCCGCTTCGATTCCGGCGCCTGCTTCGCGGCCTTGCTTGGCGAGCCGGACCACGGCCGATGGCTGGTGGCGCCAGTACCGGTAGCGGAAAATTATCGATCCTCACGCCGCTACCGTCCGGACTCGCTGATCCTTGAAACCGTGCACGAGACGGCCGACGGCTCGGTGCGGGTGATCGACTTCATGCCCCCGCGCGGCACGGCCCCCGATATTGTCCGCATCGTCGAGGGTGTTCGCGGTTCGGTTCGCATGCACTCCGAGCTGGTGGTCCGGTTCGACTATGGTCGGGTTGTGCCCTGGGTGCGGCGGATCGATGGCGCTCTCCTGGCGATCGCCGGACCGGACGCCCTCTGCCTGCGGACCGCTGCCGAGGTCCACGGCGAAGACCTCACCACCGTCTCGGAGTTCGTCGTATCGGCGGGGGAGCGGGTGCCGTTCGTCCTCACCTGGTACCCGTCGCACGAACCACTTCCGTCCGCCATCGAGCCAGAGGCGGCGCTGCGGGAAACGGAAGAATTCTGGGACCAGTGGGCAAAACAATGCCACACCGGCGGCGAGTACGAGGCTGTGATTCGGCAATCGTTGCTGGTGCTCAAGGCGCTCACCTACCTCCCTTCGGGCGGCATCGTCGCGGCGCCGACGACCTCCCTGCCGGAATGGATCGGAGGTGTTCGCAACTGGGACTATCGCTATTGCTGGTTGCGCGATGCGTCGTTGACGCTGGTCGCGATGCTCCGCGCCGGCTATCGAGGCGAGGCGATCGCCTGGCGCGACTGGTTGCTTCGGACAATTGCGGGCGATCCGGCCGAAGTCCAGATCATGTACGGGATCGCCGGCGAACGCCGGCTCGAAGAACGCGAACTCGATTGGCTCCCCGGCTTCGCGGACTCCACACCGGTGCGGGTCGGCAATGCCGCGTCGAAACAACTGCAGCTCGATGTCTACGGTGAAATCATGGACGCCGCCTACCTCACGCTGGTGCATGGGGGCGATGAATCCGATTTTTCCTGGGCGATGTTCAAGCATCTTCTGCATTGGCTGGAAGACGGCTGGCGGCTCAAGGATGCGGGCATCTGGGAGGTCCGCGGGCCGGAACGGCATTTCACCCACTCCAAGGTCATGGCCTGGGTTGCGTTCGATCGGGCCGTCCGCATGCACGAGGAGTTCGGCCACGATGGACCGGTCGAACGCTGGCGGGAGCTGCGGGACGAGATTAAGGCGGAGGTGCTCGCAAGTGCCTGGAGCG
>JACCYX010000288.1 GCA_013696265.1 Chloroflexia bacterium | reverse complement strand
GCCGGCCCCGCTCGTCGTAATGCATCCGCCAGCCCAGCCCGTAGAACAACGCCGGCCCATCCGCCGGATTCGGCGGCGATCCCTCGAGAATCTGCGGCCGGCGGGTCTCCAGCAGCGGCGCGCTGGCAACCACCTCGTCCCCCTCGAACACGCCACCGCCCAGTTGCAGCCGCACCCACTGGGTCAGGTCCCGCACGTTGGTGCTGACCCCGCCGGCCGGTGCGGCGGCGGCGCCGTCGGTTACGTCACCCAGCTCCCAGGCGCCGTCTCGCGTTCGGTAGTGTGGGGCGGCCTTGTTTGTCCGGCCTACGTAGTCCGCCAGGCGGTAGCTGGTGGTGGCCATCCCGAGCGGCCCGAACAGCCGCTCATCAGCGAGTTCCTCCCACCTCTGCCCGGCCGCCTCGGCCGCCGCGTAGGCCGCCACGGAAAGACCCAGGTTCGTGTAGGCGAAGGATGTGCGAAGCGGGGTCGCCGGCGGCAGGTGGCGCAGCCGATGCACGCTCTCCTCGCGTCCGTACCCGAAGGTCGCGGTCAGGCCGTCCCCGGCGTAGGCCGGCAGTCCGGAACGGTGACTGAAGAGGTCGCGCAGGGTGACCTGTGCGGTCCACCACGGATCGGAGAGCGCGAACCCCGGAAGGAGGTCGGCCGCCACGGCGTCCCAGGTCGTCGCGCCGTCACCGACTACGGCGGCGACCAGCGTCGACGAGATCGACTTGGACATCGAGGCGAGCTGAAATACCGTCTCCGGCGTGACCGTATCGGGATTACCCACCTCGCGGACGCCAAAGGCCCGCTCGTAGACGACCGTATCGTCGTAGACCACGGCAACCGCCGCGCCGGGCACGCCGGTACGCGCCATCGCGTCTTCGATCAGGCCGTCGAGTCTGGCCAGGGCGGCCTCGACCTGATCATCGGAGATCGCTGCCCCATCGACTACGGCCGGTGTTGCCTGCTGTGCCGATATCGTGGATCGGGGAATGGTCGCCACCACCGCGGTAGCCATCGCGGCTTGCAGGGTTCGGCGGCGTGAATATCGCAGGGTCATCGGTAATCCTCCTCGTTGGTTGGAGCTTCCGGCCTGAATCGAGACCCGCCCCGGAACCGACCAGTGTCGTATCTGGATCTAGTCACTGAACGGTGGCACATCCTCTGCGCACACAGTGCCTTCCGCCGGCAGTTGCCCATCGACGAAATAGGCGGCAGTCGCCTCGTCCGCGCAGGTGCTCTTGCCACCCACGAAATAGCCGTGGCCCCAGCCGTCGATCGTCAGCAGCCGCGCGTTACCGAGGGTTTGCTCCGCCGCGACGGCGCCGCTATGCGGAGTGGCGGGATCGAGGACCCGGCTGATGAGCAGGATCGTCGCGCTGGTCTGAGCGTCCCACGGTCCTGCGTAGCGATCCTCGTCCTGCGCCGGCCAGAACGCGCACGGCAGACCCTGATTGGTCCAGAGCGCGCCGAAGTAGGGGTTGCGCTCTTCCGCACTCGCCACCATATCGAGGTACCGAGCCGGATCGCTCGAATTGTCAGTGTCGACGCAGTTGATGGCCCATTGGGCTTCGTTTGTGTTCAGGTATTGGGCGGGCAACGGTCCGCCAAGGAGATGCATGGTCGTGAGAAAGGCGGCAGCATTGCCTTCGTGCAGGTGCTGAAGCCCCTGCGCCATGTTCGCCCAGGCCGGCGCCGAGTAGAGCCCGTTCCAGACCACAAAGAGCACGAGTGGGAACGTGACCCGCAGCGTGCCGGCGGGCCTTATCGCCACGGCGGGGTCCGTCCGCAGCTGTTCCATAAGGGCGTCGAACTTCACTTCCGTCTCTTCAGTGGTCGGGGCCGCAAAGGCGCAATTCTCGGGGCCGGCGGCGGCGCACTCGGCGAAGAACGCTGCCAGCGCATCGGTCGATCCCTGGTCGCTCAAGATGCGCATGAACGAGGTCGTATCCGGGCCAAGGACGTCTCCGTCACCATGCTCGAAGCTGGTATACGAGGTCGGGTTGATGACGCCGTCGAGCACCATCGCCCGGATGCGGTCGGGGAACAGGTTGGCGTAGGTAGCTCCGAGATAGGTGCCGTATGAGGTTCCAAGGTAGTTCAGTTGCTCGTCGCCGACCGCCTGCCGCAGCCGGTCCATATCTCGCGCCACGTTTGCAGTCGAGACGTCAGGCAGGATATCGGCGTTCTGCTCACCGCAGCGGTGGACTACGTCCTCATAGGCGTCAAGCATCGCGGCTTCCCCGGCCGGCCCGGCCGGAGCGATCCACTCCGTCAGGTATCCCGTGGTGAACGTGGCCAGTTCGGGGATGCTGGCGAAGCAGCGGACCGGCGCGCTCTCGCCGACGCCGCGCGGGTCGAACCCGACGACATCGAACCGCTCGCGAAGCGCCTCCGGCAGGGGGCCATACTGGATCGGCAAAGCGAAGACCCCCGGGCCGCCGGGTCCACCCGGATTGCGAAACAGTGATCCGATCCGTTGGGGCTGATCCGTAGCGGGCACCCGCGCGACGGCCAGCGAAATCGTCGGTCCGTCGAGTTCGTCGTAGTCGAGGGGTACCTCGAGTTCACCGCACTCCTGGGTCGGAAGTCCTTCCGAGGCACAGGCGCGCCAGGCGATTCCGGAATCGCCTGGAGTTTGGGC
>JACCYX010000285.1 GCA_013696265.1 Chloroflexia bacterium | reverse complement strand
TCGGCGAGGTGCGAACATTCAGCGCAAACGCATCGCCGGGCCTGTAGGGGAGGGCTAACGGGCCATTGAGGGCACGTTGGCGACCAGGGTCTGGCCCGGCGATGCCCTCCCGCCCGAACATCGCGCTGACGGGCCACGTCTCTGGACACGTATTGGATCCAGTCTCGCGGCACCTCGGGAGGGTCCCACGCTGCGCTCTGGACAGGCGCCCGCGAGCCGCGTGTCGTCGCGTGGTTCGGCTTCACGGCTCGCTAGCCCTCCCCTACGCAATCGGCAAAATCGGACGCGCACAACCACTGGCGACGGGCGTGCGTGATCGCGCCCCGGATGCGACGATAGGGGCCGTGGCGTTCCGGGCCACGTTCCCGGCCGATAGACCGTCTCCACCCATTCCCCAAGGATTCCTTGCGTGCGCAATTTTCCGTTCGACCGGCCTGGCCAGTATTACCGGGGCAACATCCACAGCCACAGCACCCGATCCGACGGTCTGCTCTCCCCCGCCGACGTGACCCAGGCCTATCGCGAACGGGGGTACGATTTCGTGGCGATCACCGATCACTTCCTGCCCCGATATGGTAATCCGATCACGGACACCACCGGCTATCGCTCGGCCGATTTCACCACCCTGCCCGGCGCCGAAATGCACGTCAAGGGTTTACAGAACGGCATCGTCTGGGACCTGTTGGCGATCGGCCTGCCGCCCGATTTCGCGCCCCAGACCGCTGAGGAAACCGATGTCGAGCTGGCCAGGCGGGCGTCCGCCGCCGGGGCGTTCGTGGCCATCCCGCACCCGGCCTGGAACGGCGTCGTCCATAGCGACGGGTTGCGGCTGATCGAGGCTGTCGATGCGATCGAAATCCACAACGAAGGCCACACGCTGGACAGCGATCGCGGCAGCGGCTGGTTCCTGGCCGACTCGCTGGCGACGGCGGGGCACCGGCGCTTCTCGACCTTCGCCGCCGACGACGCCCATTTCAAGTCCAACCGCTTCGACCGCTTCGGCGGCTGGATCAATGTCCGGGCCGAATCGCTCGACCCGGAATCGCTGCTGGCCGCGATGAAGGCCGGGCACTACTACGCCAGCACGGGCGCGACGATCCTCAACGTCGAGATCACGGCGACGGAGATCATCGTCGAAACCGACGCGGCGATCGGCATCATGCTCGGCGGGGCGGGCACGATCCGCCAGTACGTCCGCGGCGACGGGCTGACCCGCGCGGCATTCTCGCGAGCCTTGTTCCAATCAGCCTTCTTCCGGGTGATCGTGATCCGGGCCGATGGCAAGAAGGCCTGGTCCAGCCCGATCTGGCTGAACGAGCTGGGGTAAGCGCCCATGAACGAATCCACGGAGGATTGTGAGGCCCGGTTCTGGATCTTGGCCGACCAGCTGGTGGCCGCGTACCCAATCGTGATCGACCGGCCGGCGGGGAGCCGCCACCCTCGCTTGCCGGGAATCGTCTACCCCTTCGACTACGGCTATCTCGATGGGACCGGGGCCATCGACGGCGACGGTGTTGACTGCTGGCGTGGGAGCTTGCCCGGACTCGCCGTGACCGGCGCGATCGTGACCGTCGATGTCGTCAAGTCGGACAGCGAGGTCAAGTGGCTGGTTGGGTGCACGGCGGACGAGATGGACGCCGCGCTCGCGACCCACCGGACGGAGTGGCAGGCGGCGTTGCTGATCGTCCGCAACGAATAGGGCCGGATGGACAGAAGTGTCCACCCGGCCCTATTCCAGCCTTCCCCTCCCTCAACCGCCGTTGGGCAGCCGTGGGTCCCTTGCGATAGTGGTCATGCGTACGGCGGCGAATGTGCCGGGTTCATGTTAACCCACCGTCATGGATCCGCGCCAGAAGGATGTACGTACATTCCTTACAAGCAACAATACATGACTTGTTGCCCGAATGACAGGTTTTCCCGATTGTCACGCCGATACCGCCGCCGCGAACGCCGCGTCCAGCACCTCGACCGCCGCATCGATGTCGCTCCGGGTCACGATCAACGGCGGGCAGAGCCGGATCGTGTTGGCGTGCAATCCGCCGCGGCCGACGATCAGGCCGCGCCGCTTCGCTTCCTCCTGCACCTTTCGCAACAGGTCCGGCGCCGGTTCCTTCGTGTGGCGGTCGCGAACCAGCTCGATCCCGACCATCAGGCCGAGGCCGCGCACGTCGCCAATCGCCGGGTGTCGGTCCTGAAGCTCGAAGAGGCGCTCCTTGAGGTGGATGCCCATCGCCAGCGCGTTCTCCCGGAGGTTGCGAGTGGCGATGTAGTTGAGGTTGGCGAGGGCGGCGGTGGTCGAGACCGGGTTGCCGCCGAAGGTCGAGAGGCTGAGCGAGCGGATCGACGAGGCCAGTTCGTCAGTGGCGATCAGGCCGCCGATCGGGATGCCGTTGGCGAGTCCCTTGGCGAAGACCACCACGTCGGGCCTGATCCCGTACGCCTGGAAGCCGAAATCGGTGACGCCGATCCGGCCCCAGCCGGTCTGCACCTCGTCGGCGATGAAGGGGATGCCGTGCCGGGTGAGGATTTCCTGGACCCGTACGAAATACTCGGGCGGGGGCGTGATGAAGCCGCCGACCCCCTGGATCGGCTCGGCGATGAAGGCGGCGGGGTTACCGCTGGTGGTCGTGGTGACGATCTCCTCGACATCGTCGGCGCAACGCACGCCGCAACTCGGGTAGCTCAGGCCCCACGGGCAGCGGTAGCAGTAGGGGCTCTGGGCGTAGTGGACCTGAAGCGGGGAGAGGGTGGACGAGCGCCAGGGTGACTGGCCGCTGGCGTTGATCGTCGCGAACGAGCGCCCGTGATAGGAGTGGCGCAGGGCGATCAATTCGTTCGAGTTGCGCGCAAGCGTGGTGACGAGGAAGGCGGCTTCGTTGGCCTCGGTGCCGCTGTTGACGAAGAGCACCTTGTCGAGGTGGGCGGGCGTCATCTCGCGGATGCGTTCGGCCAGCTCGATCTGGGACCGGATCAGGAAGAGGGTGGAACTGTGGCAGATCCGGTCGAGCTGCGCCTTGACCGGTTCGTTGATCTCCGGGATCGCGTGGCCGCTGGAGACGGTGGCGATGCCGCCGAAGAAATCGAGGTACTGGTTGCCGTCCGCGTCCCAGACGAACTGGCCTTCGCCACGCCGCAGTTCGATGGGCTCGTCATAAAACAGTCCAACCGAGGGAAAGAGGCTCTCCTGGTGACGGCGCGGCAGATCGGATTGGTCCAAGGTCGTCGTTCTCCCGGCGAGGATCGATGGGATTCAGGCGGTGCGTTGCGGGGAAGAGTACCGCGGGAAGTGCCACCTGCGGCAATGAGTGGCGGCTGTTAATCCGTATTTTTACGGGTTACAGCCAGAGCCGCGCTCCCTACACTGAGATCAGATCAAGGAACGACCCGCGCCGCGCAGTTTGACGACGCGGGAACCTCCGGAGATCGACTGTCCAGTGGTTGGA